>JAAYDS010000165.1 GCA_012729155.1 Chloroflexota bacterium
CCGCTGGTGCCGCACGTTGAGGTGGTGGCTGCTGGGCTCGAGGTGCCCTGGTCACTGGCCTTTGCCCCTGACGGGCGCCTATTTTTCACCGAGCGCCCCGGCCGGCTGCGAGTCATGACCGATGGTGTGCTGCAGCCTGAGCCGCTGGGCACCTTTGAGGTGGTAGGCACAGGCGAGGGCGGTCTGCTTGGCATAGCGCTTGATCCCGCCTTTTCTGAAAACAGCCTGTTGTATGTCATGTATACCTACCGCGCTGCGGGGCAAAGCTGGAACCGTGTGGTTCGCTACGAGGTGACACCTGCTGGCCTGGGCCCGGAACAGGTGCTGCTCGACGGCATCCCCGGGGCGCAGGTGCACGATGGTGGGCGGATCGCCTTTGGGCCCGATGGCAAGCTCTACATCACCACTGGCGATGCCCGCGTGCCCGCCCTTGCGCAAGATGCGGATTCGCTGGCCGGCAAGATCCTGCGGCTAAACCCCGATGGCACCACGCCCGCAGATAATCCGTTTCCTGGTTCGCCCACCTATTCGCTGGGGCATCGCAACCCACAGGGGTTAGCCTGGCACCCAGATACCGGCGCAATGTATAGCACAGAGCATGGCCCCAGCGGTGAGCAGGGCCTCTGCTGCCGCGATGAGCTCAACCGCATCGAGCCAGGCGCCAACTATGGCTGGCCGCTCGTCACTGCGGCGCCAGGCGATTCACGATATGCTGACCCTGTGCTGCACAGCGATGCGGACACCTGGGCGCCAGCCGGCCTCTTGGTGTATAGCGGCGAGGCACTGCCAGCGTGGAATGGGAGCCTCTTCTTTGGCGCCCTGCGCGGGCAGCATTTGCAGCGCGTCCAGCTGGCTGACGATGGCGTGACTGTGGTTGCGGTCGAACGGCTGTTTGCTGGCGAGCTGGGGCGTATCCGTGATGTGGCCCAGGGCCCAGACGGGGCTATCTATCTGACCACCAGTAACCGCGATGGCCGTGGACGCCCCACCGCTGACGATGACCGCATCTTGCGCATCGTACCGCGCTAGCCCTTGTGCTATCGGTCTTGCACAGCTACATTCAGCCATCGAGCAGAGTACATCATCGGCATGGCAGTAGAGGTGTGAGCATGGCAACAGACTATTACGCCGGCGTGGGGCCGGGCTTTTACGATCTGTTCAGTACGGGCCTGCCCGGCGATGTGGGCTTTTACGTGGCGCAGGCGCAGGCAGCCGGGTCTCCAGTGCTCGAGCTGGCCTGTGGCACGGGCCGCGTGACGATCTCCATCGCGGCAGCGGGAGTACAGGTGCTGGGGCTTGATCTGTCGCCGCAGATGCTGGCCCGTTTCGAGTCCAAGCTGCCGGCCCTGCCTGTTGAGGTGCGTGGCAAGATCACGCTGATGCAGGGCGATATGCGTTCGTTCGATCTGCGACAGCGCTTTGCGCTGGTGATCATTCCCTACCGCGCCTTCTTGCACAATCTCACGGTGGCCGAACAGCTGGCAGCGCTGCAGGCCATCGGCCGGCATCTGCCGTCGGGCGGACGGCTGGCGCTGAACGTGTTTGACCCCGACCTTCGCATCATCATCGAGCGCAGCGGTGAGATCGGGCAGGCGCTCACCCCCGCGGGTGAGTTCACCAGGCCAGACAACGGGCATCAGGTGGTGGTCTGGGAGTCGCGACAGTACGACATCGCAGCACAGATGGTACGCGTGCGCTGGCTATACGACGAGTTGGGCGACGATGGCCTTGTGCTCTCGCGGGCCTACACCGATCTGCACCTGCGTTGGGTCTATCGCTATGAGATGGAGCATCTGTTGGCGCGATGTGGGTTTGCAGTCGAGGCGCTCTATGGCGGCTTTGAGGGCGAGCCCTTTGTTGCTGGTGGCGAGCAGGTGTGGTTGGCGCGCAAGCTCTAGCCGGCGGAGTTTACGCCGCGGGCGCGCTCACGGCACTGTTTCGGTCGGGCGAGGCCGCTGTTGTATACTCTCGTCCGGAATGACTCGTCTAGGGGGAGCGGTGGCAGACGATAGAGGCGGCACGCGGTGGGTCACCCTATCCAAGGGGTTCTACTTTGCCTTTTATGGAGCAGGTGCATCGCTCTCGCCATTCTTGGCGCTCTACTATCAAAGCCTTGGGCTGGGCGGCGAGCAGATCGGGCTGCTGCGAGCCATCCCTTCGCTCTTTACCCTGTTGGTGGCGCCGCTATGGGCCGGGTGGGCCGACGCAAGCCATCAACACAAGCGCCTGCTGCTGTTGGCCCTGAGCGGCACGCTCTCGATGGCTGGCTTTATGTATCTGGCGCGCAGCTTTTGGGCGCTGGTGCCGGTGGTGATGCTCTATGCCGTTTTCGCTGCGCCGATCATGTCGCTGGTCGATAGCTCGGTGGTGGCCATGCTCAAGGGCGAGCGTGCCCGTTATGGGCGCTTGCGCCTGTGGGGGGCTGTTGGCTGGGGCATCGCGGGGCCGTTGGTGGGGATGCTGGTTGAGCGTTTCACGCTCGGCTGGGCCTTTTATGGCTACTGGTTGCTTATCGGTGTGGGACTGCTATTGGCGGGGCTGATGCCCATCCAGGCCGCCAGGCTCAAGACCTCGTACTGGCGCGGCTTTGGGCAGCTGGCGCGCAACCGTGGCTGGCTCCTCTTTTTGGCAACCATGTTTCTGTTCACTGCAGGTCGCTCGACGCTCGACGGCTTTCTGTTCCTGCATCTGGACGCCATCGGCGTGCCGCAGAGCTTGATGGGCATCTCATTGGCCGTGGCCTCGCTGAGCGAGCTTCCGATCTACTTTTGGTCCGATCGGCTGCTTGCACGTCTGGGGCCCAGACGGCTGCTGCTGGTGAGCATGGTCTCGACGGCGATAATGCTGTTGGCAGTGGGCTGGATGCGCACCCCCTGGCTCATCCTGGTCATCCAGTTGTTGCATGGTCCGTCGTTCTCGGCCATGTGGGTGGCCAGCGTTAGCATGGTGGCCGAGATGGCCCCTGAGGGCATGGGCGCCACAGCACAAGGCATCTTTGGCTCGGTGTCGATGGGCATCGGATCGGCCGTGGCTTCGCTGCTGGGCGGGACGCTCTTTCAGGCGCTGGGGGGCAGGCTCATGTACACCGTCGATGCGGCACTGGTGATCGCCTCGCTCGCTTTCTTCGCGGTCATCGCGCGGCAGATGCATCCGCCTGCCGCTCCCGGCGTACCAGCCGCCAGCTGAGGTGAGCGATCCTTTGACGAGCTAGGGCTTGGTAATATGGAGCAGCTCGCGATGCTCGTTGCTGAGGATGCCCTGCTCATCGCCATAGCGCTCGATGAGTTCGGCCACGATGGGCCAGTGACGCTTCAGATCATAGTCCTCAGGGATGCCCACGCCCTCTAGCAGGAACAGCAGCGAGGCGACATCCAGCAGGCGGTAGGGCACGTCGTATTCCGCCTCGACCAGTACGCGGCATCCTCGCTCGCGAAAGCGCTCGGCCAATGTGCGTACGTCTGGTTCGTGCCAGCGATATTCGCCGCCTGGGCCACAGCCAAAGGCCTGGCAGATGTTCTGCAAGTTGCGAGCGCCCACCTGTTGCGTCACCAACTGTCCACCGCGAGCGAGCACGCGCAGCGCTTCGTCCACGTCCAGGTTGGCGTGTCGATTCAGCACCAGATCAGTGGAACCATCGGCCACGGCCAGGGCCTCGGCACGCATTTGCGCCAGCTCCACGCAGTCTCTCTTTGTGCTGTTGGCGCGGTTCTCAGTGGCATCGCGGATCATCTCGGCTGATGGGTCAATGCCCAGCCCCCAACAGAAAGATGGCGATTCTGCCAGGCGTAGCAGCTTTTCGGCCCCGCCTGTGCCGATGTCGAGCACGCGCCACCCAGGGCGCAGCACTGTGGCCACATACGCCTCATAGTCCCAGGGAGTGGGGGCGCGTGCATCTCTCACAATGCTGAAATCCCACCCATGCCGCGCCTGAACTCTTGCGGCGATGGCGCACAGCGACTCGTAGCTCTGCATGCTCACTCCTTGATGGCGATCATACGGCCATTCGTCCAGCGGCCGGCGCGCATGGCTTTGATCTCTTGAGCGAACTCGGCGCGTGCGGCCGACACCCAGGCATGTCCAAACACGGCGGCAAAGGCCTCTTCCTCAACGTCGAGGCGAGCCAGCAGGCCGCCCCAGCCCTCGACGATCTCGCGCTCCAACAGGTCCTCAAGGTGTCGGGTGCGCAGGCCGCGTTGGCCCCACTGGGCGGCCATCTCTTCGAGTGACCAGCGCGGCGTCCCCTCACAGACCATGCCCGGGCGAGCATCGAACGTGATGGCCAGACGGCCGCCTGGCTTGAGCACACGGGCCATTTCCTCAAGCCAGGCCTCTTGGTGGTACAGCGAAGCCTGATTCCACACAACGTCAAAGCTGGCGTCGGCAAAGGGCAGCCTCGTCGCATCTGCCACCTCAAAGCGCAGTCGCTCGCCCAGCCCCGTGAGGGCTGCAATGCGCCTGGCGCCAGCGATCGCGAGGGGCGAACGATCGATGCCAGTAACGCGGCAGCCATGCTCGAGCACCAGTTGCACCGCGGGGCCACCCAAAAAACAGGCCACATCCAGCACATGATCGCTGGAGCTGAGCGACGCCAGTTGCGCCAACTGGCGTGTGTCATCGGCGCCACAGAGGTGATATTGCAGCCCGGAAACCTGCATCGTGGCGCTCTGGCCGAACAGGCCGCGCCATAACGAGGGGCGCACCATGGCCTCGAGGCGCTGCGGGAGCGGTCGTTCGTCGTTGGGCAGCGTCCACGCGTCGATCTCGGCCAACGATTCGGCCTCGGTAGGCTGCTCGCGGACTGGAATCACATAAGCACGCTCGAGGCACTGTACAAAGCCAACCTTCTCGGCCACACGTTGTGAGGCCAGGTTGTCCTCGCCGGTGCTCCAGGTGGGCGTGAGGCCGCGCGATTGAACCCAACGGGCCACTAACGAGGCAGCAGCGGTTGCATAGCCGCGCCTGCGATAGCCATTCAGCGTCTCCACGCCGATCTCGGCATGGTGCGGGGTGATGGCAACGGTAAAAGCGGTGGCCACCACCTGCCCCTCGACGATGGCGGCGGCCAGCGCGCCCTGGCGGAGCAAGCCTTCAGGGCCGCCAAAGCCGGTGCCCTGCAAGTCTTCGGGCGCGGCTGTTAGCAGAGGGAGATCATCGGGCGTCAGCAGCCGTACATGCGGGTGCTCGCATATGTTGGCGGGCTGGGTCAGGGTATAGTAAACGCTCCCATACAGGCGACAGGGTTGCCCCGACCGGGTAGAGAGCAGGTCTGCCAGCGCGTCAGCCACGGTGCGTTCTACCTCGACGCAGGCCCACCCCTGTGCAACTTGCAGCAGTGCCAACAGGGCCCGAGCATCGCTGCCTGTGCCGGTGGGCTCGACGATCGCATCATAGGGCTGCACCAAGGCGGCCACGGGCGCCGTCGGCTCGCCCACGCAATAGGCCGTACACGAGTGACGGAGCAGGTGGTGCCGTGCGATGGTGAACTCGGAGCGCTCGCCCAACGCCCCAGCCAGGGCAATGCACTCGCTGGCTGTCAGCGGGCCATGCACGTGAGGGGCCATGACGGATCTCCTTTCGACGCAAAGCAAGCACACGCTCTGACGCCCAGCGCCGTCCGCAGATGCGCGGCGTGGGCTCAACTGCCAGTGGAATGATAGTGCCGCACGCCCACCTGCCAGAGCAGTAGCGCTACCCCCAGGAACACCATCCCGCCCAGCGGGATGGCACTCTGGAACAGGCGCGATGTGCCCAGCGGATCTGTCTTGTCTAGGATGGCCAGGGCAGGAAAGTAGGTGACGGCGGCTAGCGGAATGATATAGGTAAAGAACTTGCGGAACCAATCCTCATAGAGAGACAGTGGGAACTTGGCCGTCTCGACGCCGCCGTAGGTAAGCGTGTTCCACACCTCGAGCGACTCGGTGGTCCAGAACGCACTGGTGGCTTGCAACACAAAGAGACCGCTGAACAACGCCGCGCCACAACATAGAGTCCAGAGCAGCAGCAAGATACGTGCGAGGGTCCATGTCACATTGAGGGCGCTGGCGCTCCACAAGAGCACGATCAACCCCTGGCCGAAACGTCCGATCCGCATGAGCTGTACTTCGCTGGCGCCGATCTGGAGGATGGTGCTGCGTGGTCTCAGCAAGATGCGATCGAAATCACCGCGCTTGACCATCGGGGCGAACATGTCAAAGCCGCGGGCCACGCCCTCAGAGATGGCAAAAGAGACGCTGGCGAGGCCGTAGAAGAGAGCTACTTCTGGTAGCGTCCAGCCCGCAATGTGCCCAAAGCGCTCAAAGAGGGCCCACAAGGCCAGGAACTCGGTGCCCGTGGCCACCAGGTGCCCCAGGGTCAGCATGATGAACGAGGCGCGGTACTGCATCTGGCTGCGGATAGAGGCCGCCACATAGCGCCCGTAGAGCGACAGGCCATCGAACATGGTTACCCCCCCTGTACCACCAGCCGACGCATGCCGCGCGCCAAAAGCACTCTGCCCAGCACGATCAGCGTCAGCGCCCAGGCCAGTTGCAGAGCTAGCTCTCGGGGGAAGGCAGACAGGGGGATGTTGCCGCTGTAGAGCCTAAAGGGCACATCCATCAGGCCGCGGAATGGTAGCAGGTTCAAAACGCGCTGCAGGTTACCTGGGAACAGCGGCAGAGGAATGATGCTGCCCGACAGTACGCTGGCAAAAGTCGCCGTCAAACGCGCCACGCCGTCGCCCGCCAGCGTCCACATCAGCGAGATGGTCATCAGTGTGGTAATGGCGCTGCTGAGCAGAAAGGCTGCCAGCACCGAGAGCACAAAGGCCCCTGCTGCAGCTGGGCTGGCGGGCAGGCGCAGCCCAAAGAACAGCGCCGCCATACCATAGATCAGAGGGAAACGCAACAGCATCGGTGCAGCGCGCCCACCAAGGATGCGGGCGAACCAGAGCGTATACAGGTCGGCGGGCTTGGCCAGCTCAAAGGCGACATTGCCCGTGCGAATCATGTCCTGAATCTCGGCGTCGGTGCGCCAGGGCATCAGCAGCAGCAACGCCTGCACCAGCCAGATATAGTCAACGGTTTCAGCCAGGCTCATGGGCTGTGGCGTTGCTGTGGAACGGTAGAACGCCTGATAGATCATCAGGTGGATCAACCCCCAGAATACCTGTGTCACCATGCCCGCCACCGCTGCGGTGCGATACTGGAGCATCTCACGCAGCCGCGCTGACATGACGGCGCGATAGCCCCGCCAACCCCTGAGCAGCGTTTGCGCTGTCACATTCCCGCTCCCTGGTAGACCTCGGCCACGATCTCTTCGATGGGCAAGTTCTCGACATAGAGATCGCGTACGCCATAGGCGCTGGTAAGGTGATGGATCAGGTCTGGTGCAGAGATACGCTCGGGATCGAACTCGAGCGTGACCTGCGGGCCTTGACGCCCGATGACTCGCGCCTCATCTGTCTCGATCCAGTCCTTTTCCTCGCGCAAGACCACTACCAGCCGCCGCAGGCGAGACACCTGTGCGCGCAGGTCTGCCACGGTGCCGTCGAGCAGGATTTTGCCCCTGTTGATAAGCAGGATGCGCCTGCAAAGCGCCTCGACGTCATCCATATCGTGGGTGGTCAGCATAACAGTGACGCCACGCTCTTTGTTCAGCCGCTTGACGAACTGGCGTACGGCCAGTTTAGAGACGGCATCGAGGCCGATGGTGGGTTCGTCTAGGTAGAGCAGAGCAGGGCGGTGCAGCAGAGCTGCCGCCAGGTCGCACCGCATGCGTTGGCCCAGGCTGAGCTGCCTCACGGGCGTGTCCAGTAGCTCGCCCAGCCCCAGAAGCGCCACCATCTCCTCCACGTTATGGCGATACACGGGGGCGGGCACGCGATAGATTGCACGCAGCAGCTCGAACGACTCGATCACCGGCAGATCCCACCAGAGCTGTGTGCGTTGCCCAAAGACGACGCCGATCTGTGACACGTGGGGAATGCGCTGCTTCCAGGGTGTACGCCCCATGACTTGACAGACGCCGCTATCGGGCACCAGTATGCCGGCCAACACTTTGACAGTGGTCGACTTGCCGGCGCCGTTGGGGCCTATATAGCCCACCAGCTCGCCAGGCTCGATGCTGAACGAGATGTGGTCCAGCGCCGACGTGTGTCTATAGCGCCGATGAAACAACCCTTTGATGGCGCCCCATGCGCCTGGGTCGCGCTCGGCGACGCGAAAGGTCTTGCAGAGGTCCTGAACGACGATCTGTGGCATCGGCTCGCTCGTGGCTGATGGTCAAGGCTGGGTGATTATAGAGACGTGTAGATACCAGGCAAGTCTGATCTGCCACAACCGCCGTGGCGCTATGGTAGGGGGCAGCAGTGGCCAAGGAAACACCTGGGCGCGTCAGCAGGCCACCGGTCGCCGGTGGATGGGTCAGTCAGCGCCGACAGTGAGACCAGGTAGGCGGCACAGCGCGAGACGCAGCACACCTTGCGGGCAGGCATCGGCACAGGCGCCGTACAGAATACACTCGTCATTCTGCAAATTGTTGTCGTGCACCATGCCGTGGACGTCGAGGCTCATCGAGCAGGCGCTATTGCATTGCAGGCAGTCGATACAGCGCGTTGGCGTGGCCTGCAAACAGAGCCGTGGCAAGCGCAACGCCTGGCCCAAGCGCGTGTCGAGGATCATCAGAGGCGCCATCCAGCACACATAGTGGCAAAAGGCCCGCCGACCAGCCAGCAACGACAGGGCAACGATCAGGCCGATGACGAGGTAATAAACGACGTAGGCCTCGGGCGCGGCCAGCGAGATGCCGTGGTTCGTCATGAATAGAGGATCGATCGCCTGCAAGCCGCCGCCAGCCACGATGGCCACTGCTACGGCTATGAGCCACAGGGCCCATAAGCCGTGCTTGATCCTGTTGGCGCGCCCTCCACCGGCCGGTTTGGGCTGCGCAAAGGCCAGGCACTCGGCCAGACCGCCGGCTGGGCAGGCCCAGCCGCAAAACGCCCGCCCCAGCAAGAGACCGCTCAAGAACTGGAGTGCAAAGAGCAGCATGCTCCCGGTTGCCACACCCACCAGCGCACCGGCGATGATCACATAGGGCGAGAAATGATAAAAGGTGATGGGGGACAGCAGCAGCGAGCCGATGATGACGCCACGACGAATACGCTGACGCCTGCTCAACATCGCCACACCTCCTCAGCGAGGGCTTAGCCTCCTACAGCCCCCATCTGCAGGGCCAGCGCCATGTACCCTGCCACCGCTTCGATTAGCTCGTCGACCGACAGGCGTTCGTCAAACACGTGTGCCATCCGCGGATCACCTGGGCCAAAGCCAATGCATGGCACGCCGGCGCCGTACAGAAAGCCTCCATCTGTGTAGAACTGCCACACGTCGACCGCCACCTCACGGGTCAGCGCCTGCTGCAGCTGATCTCGCGCTGCCAGCAGCAGGGGATCATCGGTTTCCATCCAGAAGGGTGCCACCGCCTGGCGAACGTCTTGCTCATAGCCCGTGTAGCTGATGGCATGGTCGGTGCGCACGTCGAGGCTAAAAGTTGTCTCCTCGCCCAGTGTATCATCGAGCAACGCCTGCAGGCGCGCCATGGCTTCCTCTGGCGACTCGCCGGGCGCGTTGCGCCAGTCGAGGTGCAGCATCAACTCGCCAGGGATGACGTTAGCACTGCGCTGGTCTGATCGCAGCAGCGTGGGCGCCACAGTCGAGCCCCCTGTTACCGGCTCATAGTGCATGTCGATCTCGCGTAGAGCCAGCAGCAGACGCGCCAGGTCATAGTGCGGGTTGATAGCCTGCGCTGGCACTGACGCATGGGCTGAGCGCCCGCGTAGTGTGACGATGAACTCGCATCGCCCGCGGTGCCCGCGCCGCAGGGTGTTGCTCGAGGGCTCGCCGATGATGGCCAGATCGGGGTGAAACGAGCCCGCCAGATAGCGCGACCCCAGTCCGCCGATCTCTTCGCCGACCACGGCAGCCACATACACATCACCAGCCGGCGTCAACCCCGCTTCCTTGAGCAGAGCAGCGGCAAACACCTGGGCTGCGACGCACCCCTTGTCGTCAGAGGCGCCGCGGCCCCAGATGTAGCCATCGCGCAGCACACCGCTATAGGGGCCGTCGGTCCAGCGGCGTGGTTCTCCAGGGTCTACCACGTCCAGATGGGCATGCAGCAGCGTCGAGCGTCCCGAGCCCCCGCGGATGTGCCCGATGACGTTGCCAGCGGAGTCGATGAGCGCCTCGTCATAGCCGAGCGCTTCCATCGTCTCAAGCACGAACTCGGCTACGCGCCCCTCTTCGCCCGTCAGGCTGGGCATGCGCACCAGCTCCTGGCAGAACGCAGTGATGCGTTCGCCATGGCTATGTGCAAGGCGTAGAAACTGGCTCTGATCCATGCTAGCCTCCGGGTTGGTCGGTTGGCGTGTCATCTTGGTCTGGCAGCCGGCGACGACGGCGACGAGACAGTTCAGCCTCGTCGATCTCGATGAGCTGGTACTCGAACGCATTCACCACCGTTGTGTCGAGATAGCGCGTCACGCGAACGGTATCAGGACGGTAGATGTGGATGTGCCCATGGAGCCAGTAGAGCGGGCGATGCCGCCTCATAAAGCGGAGAAAGGTGCGAAAGCCACGGTGGCAACGGTCTGGTTCGTCGTGGATGCCCCGCGGGGCGGCGTGGCTGATCATGATGTCGACGTCGCGCCCATAGCGTAGCCGGTTGTAGAGCAGAGCTGGACCCATCATGCGCGCCAGCGCCCGCATGTGCAGCTCGCTGTATTGGTGCGGCCCCTGGTTGTATTCCATCGAGCCCTCGAGCCCCCCGATGAGCAGGCCCTTGTGGTTGACGATGCGGCGGTGGATGTTGATGCATCCCTCGGCTTCGGTCTTGAACGTGCCGTTGGTCTGAAGCACCTGTTTCTGCACATGGTTGCCATTGACGTAGAACAGCGTACCCTTGCCGATGCGCGTCACCAGGTACTCCATGTAATCCAGGGGCAAATCGCCGCAGCTCAAGATGACGTCGACGTCGTGAAACCGCTCGGGGGTGACCGATGCGGTCAGTTGGCCCACCACTTGATCGCTCACGGCCAGGATTTTCATGTGCAACCACCGGGGTATGGGGACATTGTCACATTATAGACGACGCCGCAGCCTGCTCCAAGGAGGGCGCGCACCGCCTAGTCTTCCGTCAACTCGCCCAGGTGGATCCAGCCACGCTTGAGGCCGACCATCACAGCCTCAGTGCGAGACCCCACATTCAGCTTGCCAAAGATGTTGGCCATGTGAGACTGCACGGTTCGCGGGCTCACATAGAGCTGATCGGCGATCTCACGGTTCGAGTGCCCCAGGGCCGCCAGACGCAGAACCTCGAGCTCGCGCTCGGTCAGCGCTTCGATGGGTGTTTCCTCAGCCGGGGCCTCGCGTTTGGAGACGCGGTTGAGCACCTTGGCGGCGATGGCTGGGTGCAACACCGACTCGCCCGAGGCGACGCGCCGCACGGCCTCGATCAGCTCTGACCCGCGCGAGTTCTTGAGCAGGTAGCCTGCAGCGCCCGCTTCGAGGATGGCAAAGACGTACTCGTCATAATCATAGGCTGTAAAGACCAGCACAGCCGTGGCGGGCAGCAGCTCTTTGATCCTGCGGGTGGCCTCAATGCCATTGATGTTGGGCATGCTGATGTCGAGCACTGCCACACGAGGGCGCTCTTGCACCGCCAGATCGATCGCTTCCTTGCCGTCACTGGCCTGCGCTACAACGCACATGTCAGCCTCGCGGTCGAGGATCTGTCGTGTCCCCTCACGTACAACCGCATGGTCATCGGCGATCAGAATGCGGATCGGTTCCATGGCTAGCGGCCACCTCTGCGCGTATTCAGGTGCATTATAGGTTAGCGCGAGTGCTCCGCAAGGCCGGGTATGTTTCAAAAAACCTGGCTCGGTGGCATGATTCGGAGACGCTGACGGGCCTCGATGACCGCCGCCCAATGCGGTCATCGAGGCCCGCCAAACCAAGGAGGAGAAGAGTGCTGATCCCACGCCGGATGGAATTCAGCTTGTTGCAGGAAAGCCGTCGTCTCCTTCCCGCCACGACCTTATCATACTAGGAGGGGCCTGTGCCGCCATCCGCCAAATGAGCCATTCACAATACGCATTTATGCGTATCAGGGAGCTGGCGTATGGTCCTCAGGCGCCAGCTCCTCGGGGCGAGCGAGGCCTACCGGCAGGCTTACGCGAATGGTGGTGCCATGGCCCTCAGTCGAAGTGATCTCCGCGGTGCCGCCGAGTAGGCGGGCGCGCTCGTAGATGCCCATCAACCCTAGCCGGCCCCCTGCCACCAACGCCGATGTGTCTTGCGGTACGCTAAAACCAACACCGTTGTCGCTGATGGTCAGTGTAGCAGCTGCTGGCGAGTAACGAAGCGCCATATCGACGCGCGTTGCGTTGGCGTGGCGTCGTACATTGCTGAGCCCTTCTTGCGCCAAGCGATAGAGCGCCAGCTCATGCTCAGGGGGTAGGGGTTCTGGCTCACCGCTAATCACGACGCTGACGTCGAGGTTGTCCTCTCTGGCTGTGCGCCGCCCGAGGATCTCGATGGTGTTCGCCAACCCCAACTCCTCGAGTAGAGGGGGGCGCAGGTCGCTGGTAAAGCGGCGCACGCCTTCGAGGGTGCTGTCAACCATGTCTCGCAGCTCGCCCAAAGAGGTTCTGAGGGGGGCATCGCTGGCCTGCTCTTGAGCATCCTCAATGCGACGGCCGATCACGATCAGCATCTGGGCGGTCTCGTCATGAAGTTCGCGCGCGATACGCTTGCGCTCTTCTTCTTGGCCGTTGAGCACCGACGTCACATAGTTCTGAATGTCGGCCTGATAGCGCCGCAACTGCGCTACCATCTCGTTAAACTTGACCTCGAGATTGCGCACCTCGCTTGGTCCGCGGTTGATGGATAGCTGCGTACTGAACTCGCCCGCCGCTACACGGTCGACCTGCTCGACCAAGGATTGCAGCGGTGCGATGACCTGCTGGCTACTAAAGGCCAGCAGCAAGAGGGGCACCAGCACCATCAAGGTGATCAGTAGCGATACCAGCATCAGAAAAGGGCGAAAGGGTGCGGTGATGTCTTCCCATCGTTCGCTGACAAACAGCATCCACCCTTGCCAGCTCGGGTCTGCAAAAAGCGAGCTGCTGAGGGCATTGGCGGGAATGGGCCCGTAGCCAACCACCAGTGTCCGACTATCTTCGACCACAGTCTCGGCGCCAGTGGCACCCGTGAGAGCGCGTGCTACAGCCGGATGCTCAACCACGATCTGGCCCACCAGGCTAGGCTGTGGGTGCCACAGTATGCGCCCTTGTTCATCGGCCAGATACGAGAATGCGGCCGAGCCCGCTCTGACGAGCCTGAGAGGCGCCGCGATGCCCTCGCCTCCTAGCTCCCACACGCCCACCAGGCAGCCGCCAAAGCGCCGCGTCTGATCGTAAAACGGCACAGCCACGAGGACGATCTGATTGCCCTGTGCCGAAGCGAGCACCGTCGAGCGCACGGGGCGACGGTCATCACGGGCGCGCACAAAGACGGGCTGATCGGCGAGCGTATCCAGTGGAGAAGCGCCTGTGGAGGCGACAACACGCCCGACGGCATCGGTGGCCAGCAGGTCGTCAAAGCGCCGTAACAACGCATCGTTCGAGGACAGAATCTGTCGGGTGCTGACGGGGTCTCCGCTTCGCAGTTCGTTTGAGCCGGCTACTTGTGATAGCAGCAGCAGTGTCTCGGCCCAATGATCGGCCACCTGCCGAGCGGACAGCCCCACCAGCTCAGCATCGCGATCTTGCACCAGAGACTGCGTCATGCGCGTGTAGGCAGACAGTCCCACCACAGCCAGGATGGTCATCAGGATCAGCAACGGCAACGCGGTCGCGGCCAACAGTTGCGTGCGCAGGCCTGCGCTCTGCAGCCAGGGCAAAGACCCACGGCCGACAGCCTTTGGCTGTCGGCTCGCTGCTGTGCGGGCGGCAGAGCCTGGATGCTTCTTCATCGACTGCCATTATAGCAGTCTTGCCGTGATGCGACAGGCGGGCCGATCCCCACCTCTGCAAGCCCCGGCGGGGTGGGCACTACCGCCTGTGGGTTGTGATGCCGAGCAGCGCATAGAGCGGGCAATAGCCCGCTAGGCTGGTGCCCACCAGCACGGCTCCCACCACCAGTAGCAGCCAGCGCACTCCACTCACCAGGACGAACAGCCCCAGAAGCACCAGCGCGATTCCGACGATCATACGCACGATACGATCCCAACTCGCCATGTTCGGCATCATCGCACACCTCGCTTGTCCAACGAGAAGCGCCACCAGAGAAACACTAGCGCTACCGCGCGCTGTGGTCAAGCGCTGCCTCGTTGGCAGCGTGCCGATTCGGCCTCAACCTTGCGTCAGTTGTGTAAGAGCCACGATAGGGCCTGGTCAACGGCGCCAGGAGGACAGATTGATGGGCGGTAGTCGGCAGTGTCGCCGCTATGGCGCCCTGCCCCGAGCCGTCTCCAACGGGGCGGCGGGCTGCGGCCAGCCCTCTTTGCGTTGAAGCAGAGATGCCGGTAGACTAGTGCATTACTGTGAGGTCGGCTGATGGCGCGGCCGTAACCCAAAGTCAGGTGAGGGGTTACCCTTTTGAGCGAGCAGGACGTGCACGAGTGGCGAGATCAGGAGCGCGTGCGGGCGGCACAGGCCGACCCGGCGGCCTTTGGCGCCATCTACGAGCACTATGTCGACCGTATCTACAGCTACATTTACCATCGCGTGGGCAATGCCCACGATGCCGAGGATCTGACCTCGCGCACCTTCTTCCGGGCGTTTGCCCACCTGGACGAGTACCAGGATAAAGGCTTTGCGTTCTCGGCGTGGCTCTATCGCATTGCGCACAACCTGGTGGCCAACTGGTACCGTGACAGCAAGCGCCGGCAGATGGTCGCGCTAGACGAGCTGGTCATTCAGAGCGACCCCAAACTGCACCCCGAGCAAGTGGCCACAGATAGCGATGAGGCCCGCTTGCTGAACGAATTGGTGGCCACGCTGGACTCGACACGGCAGGAGCTGCTCTATCTCAAGTTTCACGAGGGGCTCTCGAACGCCGAGGTCGGGCGCGTCATGGGGCGCACCGAGGGCGCCATCAAGTCGCTCTACCACCGCACGTTGCTTCAACTGCGGCGCGAGATGGAGAACCGAGGGATACAGGCCGATGAGAAGTGACTCCAGGAGTCGAATCCAGGAAGGGTTGTCCTCTGCCTGGTTTCGCCTCGAACATGCATTGCGTAGAGCTCCTGAAGTCCAGGAGGTAACCGCGATCGAGAGCGCCCTGCCGGGAGCAATGACGCCGGTGCGCCCGCCTGAGGATTTCCGACGGCAGCTGGCTGAACGGCTAGACCTGGCCGCTCACACGCGCAGCAGCGGCATGGTGGTGCAGCGCCAAGCAATGGCCAACCGTTGGCTCATTTTGAGTTCTGCAGTGGCTATCGCCCTGAGTCTCACCGGCGTGGCATTGTTGATGAGGCGCATAGTTCGCCAGTGAAAAGAGGGAGAGCATCGCGCTCTCCCTCTTTCGTCTGTCCCTCGAGCGATCAGCCTGCTGTGGGACGCCCCAACTCGCGTTCGACGCGGTGGCAGGCGCAGAAATGGCCTGGCCTATACTCGATGAAATCGGGCTCCACGGTGTCGCACATCTCGAGCTTGACGGGACAACGCGTGCAAAAGTTGCAGCCCTTGGGCGGGTTGGCGGGGCTGGGCACATCGCCCTGCAGAATGATGCGCTGACGACGATCCTCAACAGCAGGGTCAGGGATGGGCACGGCCGAGAGTAGCGCCTGAGTGTAGGGGTGCATTGGCTCGCTGTACAGCTCGCGACGGCCGGCCAGCTCGACGATCTTGCCGAGGTACATTACCGCGATGCGATCGCTGATGTGCCGCACCACCGACAGGTCATGAGCGATGAACAGGTAGGTCAGATTGAACTGCGACTGTAGCTCTTCCAGCAGGTTGATCACCTGCGCCTGAATGGATACATCCAGCGCCGAGATCGGCTCGTCGCAGACGATAAAATCGGGGTTCACCGCCAGAGCGCGTGCCACGCCAATGCGTTGACGCTGCCCACCTGAGAACTCGTGCGGATAGCGGTTAATAAAGTAGGGGTTGAGGCCCACGATCTCGAGCAGTTCTTGCACCCGCTGCCGCCGTTCGCGCTTGGGCAGGATGTTGTGAACCTCGAATGGCTCGCCAACGATACCCCCCACGGTCATGCGCGGGTTGAGCGAGGCGTACGGGTCCTGAAAGATCATCTGCATGCTGCGGCGCATCTTGCGGAGCGACTCGCCCTTTAGCTCGGTCAGGTCTTGCCCCTGAAACTCTACCTGGCCCGCCGTAGGGCGGTAGAGCTGCAGAATGGCGCGCCCCGTAGTGGACTTGCCGCAGCCGCTCTCGCCTACGAGCCCCAAAGTCTCGCCGCGAAACACGTCAAAGTTCACGCCGTCGACAGCCTTGATGTCGCCCACGTGGCGTTGCACCAGGATGCCCCGCGTGATTGGAAAGTACATTTTGAGGTCGCGAACCTTCACTAGGGTTTCTTGCGTCATGACCGTGCACGCTCCTCGTCGATGTCAACCCAACAGGCGATAATGTGGTTATCGGGCCCCACCTCGCGTAGCTGGGGCATCTCGTTGAGGCACTTGTCGACGCGATGGCTGCAGCGCGCATAGAAAGGGCAACCAGGCGGCAGAGAGATGAGATCGGGCGGCAGCCCGTCAATGGGAACCAGCTTTGTCTTGGTCTCGGCATCGAGGCGGGGTAGTGAGCGCATCAGCCCCAGCGAGTAGGGGTGTTTGGGGTGAGCATAGAACTCGTGGACCTCGGCCCGCTCGACCACATAGCCTGCGTACATCACCTGCACTCGTTCGACGAGGCCAGCGACGATGCCCAGATCATGGGTGATCCAGATGATGGCCATGCCCAGCTTGTCTCGCAACTCGCGCACCAAATCGACGATCTGCGCCTGAATGGTCACGTCAAGGGCTGTGGTGGGCTCGTCAGCGATGAGCAGTTGCGGGTTGCACGATAGCGCCATGGCGATCATCACACGCTGGCGCATACCCCCTGAGAACTGGTGTGGATAGTCATCGATGCGATTCCGGGCTTCGGGGATATTCACCAGCTCGAGCAGCTCGATGGCGCGCTCGCGCGCCTGCTGGGCGTCCATGCCCAGGTGCAGCTCCAGAGCTTCGGTGATCTGTTGACAAATGGTCAATACCGGGTTCAGCGATGTCATTGGGTCCTGAAAGATCATGGCGATCTGATTGCCACGAACCTTGCG
>JAAYDS010000166.1 GCA_012729155.1 Chloroflexota bacterium
CGCGGCGCGAGGATACGCGGCGCGAGGATACGCGGCGCCTGATCCTGTTCGGCGAGCCAGTAGAGGGTCAACGTCAACGTCTCGCCAGGGCGCGCCGCCGTGGGCTCGACGGCATAGCCCACCAGCGCGATGCCGCCCTCGAGCCGCACCCTCATGGGGTTGGGCACGCCGTCGGCCAGGCGCGCCGGCGCCTCCAGAGCGGCCACCATCACGCCCTCGCCAGGGCGCGCGCCCGTGCCCGCCTCATAGAGGCCCACCAACAACTGCAGCTCCTCGGGCGTGTGCAGCGTCTCGGGCAGAGGCAGCGCCCACACATCGCGATAGATCGCGCCCGGCAGCCAGCGGCTGGTGGGCAGCAGGCCCTGCACGGGGTAGCGGTCGCGCTGGGCCACAATGCGCCCATCTTGCCCCACCAGGTGCAGGTAGATGCTGTAATCGCGCTCGAGCGCAGCGGCGGCCTGCCAGTACAGGGTCACCTTGAGCGTCTGCCCCGGCGCCGCCGGCCCCACAGGCGGCTCGACCGCCAGCAGCCGCACACCGCCGCCCAGATCGGCCTGCAGGCGCTGGGCCGCTGCGGGCAACGCCTCGGCCTGCAGCGCTTTGGGCGCGCGATAGGCGGGCGCCAGCGTGACCCAGGGCAGCGCCGCGCTAACGGCCACAAAGGCCGCCACCGCCAGCCCCAGCGCCCACGCGCCCCAGCGCCGTGGCAGCAGGCCCTGCACGCCCAGCGCCGCCCACAGGCTCAAGCACCCCAATGCAGGAAAGAGCAGCCGCCCCTGCGTGGCCGGCGTGAGCAGCGTCCAACGCAGCAGCGCCGCCAGCAGCGCCAGCGGCCAGAGCGCCATCAGCGCCCACGCCCAGCCGTCGCACCTGGCGCCGCCACGCGCCCGCTGCCAGAGCGCCCAGGGCGCCAACAGCCAGCCCAGGCCCAGTAGCCCGCCCAGCAGAGCATAGGCCCAGCCCGGCGCCGGCAGGTTCATCCAGCCAAAGAGCCCCAGGTAAGAGCGCGCGAACCCCTCGCGCTCGCCCCAGAGCTGCGCCAGCGTGGGCACGGGGTGCCGTCGCCCGATGATGTCGAGGAACGGCCCGAGCCCGCTCAACTCGCCGTACAGCCGCAAGTTGCGCCCATACCACCAGCCGGCGATGGCCAGCAGCGGCAGCAGGCCCAACGCCGCGCGGCCTGCCTGTCGCCAGCCGTGGCGCACCACCGCGGCCGCCGCCACCAGCGCATAGGGCGCCAACAGCGCCAGCGCGCTCATCTTGGCCAGCGCGGCCAGCCCCAGCAGCGCGCCGGCCAGCAGCCAGTGGCCCCAGCAGGCCTCGCGCTGCAGCAGCATCACCAACAGCGCCACGGCCTGCGTGGCCAGGGCGATGGTCAGCGTGTCGTTGTTGACCGCACCGCTGATGAACAGGAACATGGGGTTGAACGCCGTCAGCGCCGCCGCGCCCAGCGCCAACGCGGGTGCGTCGGGCGCCAGCACACGCACCAAGCGATGCGCCCCCAGCACCGTGGCCACGCCCAGCAGCGCCGACACCAGCCGCGCCAGATGCACCCCCAGCGCCACGCCCCGGTAGGGCCAGGCCTCGTCGGCGCCGTGGATGGCCAGGTGGATGTTGCCGTCAGCGGGCACGCGCCCCAGATCGACATGCGGGTTGGGCGTGTAGAGCGCCTCGGGGCTCTGCCCCGGCACGCGGCCGATCACCCTGGCCAGCAGGGCATAATAGAGCGGCGGCTGCCCGCCCTCCTGACGCCAGGGGCCCGGCGCCGCAGGGTCGAGCCGCGGCAGCCCGCCGCCCTGCGCCAGTTGCAGCGCATAGGCATAGTGGTGGGGCTCGTCGGGCGCCTCCCACAGCGGCGTCACCAGGCCATAGGCCAGCGCCAGCGCCAGATAGAGCGCCACGATGGCGCCCAGCGCC
>JAAYDS010000167.1 GCA_012729155.1 Chloroflexota bacterium
GTCCATGCTCCGCCAGGCCCATCGCGGGGGTCAACGTTCGACAAGACCTCTTTCTGACCAGCACCTCCGGCGAGTGAGTGTTGCGCGGAGCGCCTCACTATGGCTGGCATTTCCCCGCCAAACGGTTCTTTGCCCGGCTGCTGCACCACAGAACCCCAGTGCCGGTGCCTGGCCATATCTCCTCGAGTCCAGTGAT
The DNA here is from genome assembly GCA_012729155.1 of Chloroflexota bacterium. Taxonomy (GTDB): domain Bacteria; phylum Chloroflexota; class Anaerolineae; order UBA1429; family UBA1429; genus JAAYDS01. The sequence goes on from JAAYDS010000167.1 coordinate 197, forward strand.
GAGATCTTTGGCTGGAGCTATGTGCTTGTACCGCGTATGCCGTGGCTTACGGCTCAGCGATGAGCAGGGGCGCGGCGCGCTCTCTTTGGACGATGGGCTCGTCATCGCCGCGATCTTGGGCGAGGCATAATGGTCGATGGCGAGATCGAGATGCCGCGGCAGTTCGCTGGTGCGACAGCTCAGACCTGACTTTGACCAGGGCCTTTGGTGCGTCCTATCGTGCCACGAGAGCGAAGCCCCCGATGCCCTCGCGGCTGGGCTTTGACGGACGGTCTGTGGTCTATAGGTTCCTCGATCGTCTCAGGTTCTGGCATTAGGGCCAGCGCGTAGGCGTCTAGTGGGATCCGAAGCTGACGCTGCGTCGATGGCTTGAGCGCTGTACCCCGCTGAGGATGTGCCCGGCGCCTCTCTGTGTCATGGTCGAGGGCCCGCAGATCCTGTCACGGCCTCTGCCTAGACGCTCGCGCACGTACGCCCCACGGTACACGCCCAGCGATTGCGATCGCCTCTGTCAGCAGGCGGCTCCGCAAGCGTGCTCGCGCGTCGATAGGTCACCCTGGCTTGGCAGCGGTTCAGGCTCCATGAGGGCGCAGCCGCTACGTTCATCGAGATCGCCGAGGTCCCCGTGCTCACGGCAAGGCATCGGCAGCACCGACTGTCGCGTATCCTCCGCACCAACGTCACAACAGCAGAGAGCCCTCTGAAGGAGGACTCTCTGCTCTGCGTCAAGGCTGCAATGATGGTCTCGCGCAGTTTGGCCAGAAGTGATGCTGCGCCTAGTCAGCTGAGGCGTCGTTTGATGGTCCGTCTTCGGTAACCCAGCTCACCAGGTAGCAGTTAGGCGTAAGGTCGGTGGTGAGGTACTTGAAGGCCACAAACCCGGTCGTTGTGACTTCATCACGAGAGACGCTCACCTCGACCCAACGATAGCCGTTCTTGGTGATGGTTTCCTCGAGATCGCCAATGACAGAGACTTGCTCTCCGCAACGCAAGACCATGAGCGTGTCGCCGCCGAGCCCGGCCTCTTCGCGGAGCCTCAACCCCCAGGCAGCCTTGACGGCATAGGCTGCTCCGGTCTCCTCCTCAGGCTCGACCTCGAGGGCGATCTCCTGCTCCACTTCTTCCTCGGCTTCGGCGTCAGCAACGACCTCGACCTCGGCCTCGGCCTCGTCCACATCTCCGTCTGCCAGAGACCACACGGGCGTCGCCAGCGCGATGAGCGACAACAACACGATAAAGGTGACGAAACGTTTCATGCTTCCTTCCTCCTGAGTAGATGCGATACCTTGCTGTGCAATGCGCAGCTTCGGGGGGAAAGCCGGCCAGTGAAGGCAGCGCCTCCTTGGCATCATGGCGTCCCGATGTCATTCGATTATACACGCAAAGGGCTCGCCTGGGTCAAGTCTGTCGCTCTTTTTTGCGGAATTGAACGCCAGGCTGGCGGCCTTTATGGCGTATGCTTGACATATCGCTATGATGGCGCGACGATCATCATGAGTGGTGGAGACAGTCGCGTCGCCACCTCGCCACGCTCACCCCTGTAGGAGAGAAGCGAAATGGTCAGTCGGTCTGATTTCACACCAGAGGAATGGCAGCAAATCACGAGTGCGCCGCAGTTTGCATCGGTCCTCGTCGCGATCGCGAGCCCCAGTGGCGCCGTGGGCGCGGTCAAGGAGATGATGGCCGGGTCAAAGATGATCATGGAAGCCATGCAGGCTGGCAGCGACAACAGCCTCATCCAGGCGGTCGGGGCTTTCTTTGGCGAACTGGTCCAGAAGCGTGAAAAGGCTCCAGGGGTAGTGTTGAGCAAGAACAAGGACGAGCTCAAGGGCCAGTGTCTACAGGCCTTGCGCGATCTAGCGCAGCTTCTGACCGTCAAGGCGTCTGCCGAAGCAGACGGATACAAGGCCTGGATCTATCAGGCCGCTGTCAAGAGTGCCGAGGCGGCCAAAGAGGGCGGATTCCTGGGGATCGGCGGCGTCAAGGTGAATGAGGCTGAAACTGCTGCGCTCGCCGAGATCGCGGACGCGTTGGGCATTACTGTCTAGCGACGCCACTGTTGGCAGGTCAGAGTGCCTCATGTTGTGCGGAGGATGAAGCGAGAGCCTTCTTGCTGGAGGCTCTCGCTTCCTTGTTCGGGGCGAACGTACTATGTCGCGTGACTCAACGCCCGCCCGGCCCAACCGGTCCGCCGGGCCCACCAGGGCCGCCAGGGCCGCCCGGCCCACCAGGGCCGCCAGGTCCACCAGGGCCGCCAGGTCCACCAGGGCCGCCGGGCCCACCAGGGCCGCCGGGCCCACCAGGGCCGCCAGGTCCACCAGGGCCGCCAGGATTCTCTGGTTGCGTGCACCAGCTTACCAGGTAGCAGTTGGGCGTGAGATCGGTGGTCAGGTATTTGAATGCTACGAAGCCGGTGGTGGTGACGTCATCGCGAGTGACGCTGACCTCGACCCAACGTAGGCCATTCCTGATGATGCCCTCGTCCAGGTCGCCGATGACCGTGACCTGCTCGCCGCACCGCAGAACCAAGAGCGTCTCTCCGCTTA
>JAAYDS010000168.1 GCA_012729155.1 Chloroflexota bacterium
CGCACCATGACCATCGGCGTCGTGGTCACCACCATCGCCGACCCCTTTGTGGCCGAGGTGGTGCAGGGGATTGAATCTACCGCGCATGCCCACGGCTATGGCGTCATCCTCACCGGGTCAGACAACGACCCCGAGCGCGAGGCGCAGTCGGTCGAGATGTTGCGCGCTCGTCGGGCTGATGCCGTCATCGTCACCTCGTCGCGCATCGGCGACCTGTATCAGGACGACCTGCAAGAAACGGGCGTGCCGGTGGTGCTGATCAACAGCCACAACGATCAGGGTGGCGCCCGCGTGGTGTCTATCTCGGTAGATAATCGCCATGGCGGCTACCTGGCTACGCAGCACCTGTTGAGCCTGGGGCACCGGCGCATCGCCTACGTCGCCGGCCTGCCCGCCCACAGCGACGACTCTGACCGCTTTCAAGGCTATGGCGATGCCCTGCGCGATGCGGGGCGGGCGCCCGATGAGCACCAAGTCATCGTGGGCGATGGCCGCGCCACGGGCGGCGAGCGGGCTCTGCCCGCACTGCTGGCGCTCGCGCCGCGACCCTCGGCGGCCTTTTGCTACAACGACATGACGGCCATCGGCCTCATCGCTGCAGCGCGCAGGGCGGGCCTGGCCGTGCCGCAAGAGCTGGCGGTGGTGGGCTTTGATGACATCCCCTTTGCGGCGTTGGCCTATCCGGCGCTGACCACCGTGGCGCAGCCCAAACATGAGATGGGCCGCCGCGCCGTGGAGCGAGCACTGGCGCTGCTCTCGGGCGACGCCACGCAGCCCGACCATCTCAGCCTGCAGGGGCAGCTCATCGTACGGGAATCCTCTGGCGCTCGCGCCAGTAGGGTCGAGTGAAAAAGGAGTGTACACATGAAGGGTCTGGTTCTCGATGCCAAATGGGACCCGCGGCCTGGCTACCAGGTCTCGGAATGGGAAAAACAGACGGGCAAGGCCATCACCGGTAACGGCATCTGGCGGCACCCCACGCTGCAGGTGACCGACTGGCCCGACCCCACGCCGGGCCCGCAAGATGTGGTGCTTGAAGTCATGGCCTGTGGCGTCTGTGGCTCTGACATGCACTTTTACGAGACCGACAAGGATGGTTACATCCTCTACCCGGGCCTGACCAAGTTCCCCACCATCCTGGGGCACGAGTTCAGTGGGCGTGTGATCGCCACCGGCCCACAGGTCTCATCGCTCAAGATGGGCGATATGGTGACAGTTGAGGAGATGATCTGGTGCGGTCGCTGTGTCAACTGCCGTAATGGGTTCCCCAACCAGTGCACCAACCTCGAAGAGATCGGGTTCACCATCCCGGGTGCATTTGCCAACTATATCGCCGTCGATGAAAAGTTCTGCTGGAAGATCGACGCCATCGCCGAACGTCTGGGCAATGTTGAAGAGGCCTTTGAGTTGGGCGCCATGACTGAGCCCACCACCGTGGCCTACAACGGCATGATCGAGCGCGCCGGCGGCTTTCGTCCTGGGCAGTATGTGGCCGTGTTCGGCGCGGGGGCCATCGGCCTGGCAGCCACGGGCATCGCGCGTGCAGCGGGCGCTGGCAAGGTGGTGGTGTTCGAGATGACGGCCGAGCGTCGCGAACTGGCCAAGCTGGTGGGCGCCGACGCGGTGTATAGCCCCGCCGACGTCACCCCCAGCGAGGTGCTGATGGAGCTCAGCGATGGCGCTGGCTTTGACTTTTTCGTCGAGGCAGCCGGTGCGCCTGTGCATACCATCCCCGAGATGGAAAAGGCGATGGCCATCAACGGCCGCATCGTGCAGATCGGCCGGGCTGCACAGCGCGTGCCCATGTACCTGGAGACGTTCCAGGTGCGACATGGCCAGGTGTTTGGTGCGCAGGGGCACTCGGGCAACGCAACGTTTCCCAATGTCATCCGCCTGGTGGCCTCGGGCCGCCTCGACCTGCGCCCCATCATCACCGGGCGCTATGCGCTCGATCAGACGGTGGATGCCATTGCTGCGTCAACCAAGCGCACTGATGGCAAGCTGCTGGTCAAGCCCAACTAAGGGCTGACGGGAGGTGAGGCCAATGGCTGAACAACTGAGGCTGGGGCTCATCGGCGCGGGACGCATAGGCCACGTGCATGCGGCCAACCTGGCCCAGCGCGTGCCCGGCGCACGCCTGGTAGCCGTGGCCGATGTCTTTGGCGATGCTGCGCGTGCCCTGGGCAGCGAGTATGGCCTGGATGCCTATGATGACCATCGGCCGCTGCTAGAGCGGGCCGACCTCGATGCCGTGGTGGTGTGCTCGAGCACTGACACCCATGCCCAGATGATCACCGAGGCGGCGCAGGCGGGCAAGCACATCTTTTGTGAAAAGCCCATCGCGCTCGACCTAACGCAGATCGACGACGCCCTGACCGCGGTTGAGGCGGCGGGCGTTACGCTACAGGTGGGGTTCAATCGTCGCTTTGATCCTGGCTTTGCCGCCGTAAGGCAGGCAGTGATCGCTGGCAAGGTGGGGCAGCCAGAGATGGTGCGCATCACCAGCCGCGATCCCGAGCCACCGCCCATCGGCTATGTTCGCGTGTCGGGCGGCATCTTTCTCGATATGACCATCCATGACTTTGACATGGCCCGCTTCTTGTTGGGCCAAGAGGTGGTCGAGGTGTCGGCTGTGGGCGCCGTGTTGGTCGATCCGGCCATCGGCTCAGCAGGCGATATCGACACCGCCATCGTTACGCTGCGCTATGCCAGCGGGGCGATGGGGGTCATCGAGAACAGTCGGCGTGCAGTGTACGGCTATGACCAACGCGTCGAGGTGTTTGGCTCGGCCGGCATGGCCACGGCGGGCAACGAGACAGCACATCGTACCGTGTTGAGTGACGCGCAGGGCGTTCACGGGCCGCTGCCGCTGTACTTTTTCCTTGAGCGCTACGCCGAGGCTTATGTTGCCGAGATGCAGGCCTTTGCCGAGAGTGTCAAGAACGGCACCCCCCCGCCGGTTAGCGGCTATGATGGCCGCGTGCCGGTGGTGATGGGCCATGCTGCGTGGAGATCCTATCGCGAGGGGCGGCCGGTGCGCCTCAGCGAAATCCAGTAGAGGAGTCTGAGATGACCGAGACAACTGCACCCAAGGGCTGGCTGAACAGCCGCACGCCTGGCGTCCTGTTCGAGGACAATGGCGTTGGCCGCATGAAAAAACAGGTCTGGGATGCGAGCGATGCCGAGATCGATGCCACCCTCGCCGAGTATGGGTTCCCTGCCGAGGTTGAGTGGGGCAAGTCCGGATCTTATATCCAGACCACCGTGCGCCACCAGCTGGTTGAGGAGCGCCGTAAGAACGATGTGGTGATCATCCCCGTGGGCTGCACCGAGCTGCATGGTGACCACCTCGTCAGCGCTGCCGATACCCTGTTCGTCAGCCAGATCGCTGAGGGCGTGCGCCGCTATACCAAGGCCAAGGGCTACCCCGTCGCACTATCGCTGCCGCCGCTCAACTTTGGTTCGCACCCCTACCACCACTACGGTATGGCCGGCACTGTGCCCATCCGTGAGGATGTGTCGCGAGAAATGCTCATCGATGTGATGCTCGGCCTGTGGAACGATGGCTTCCGCAAACAGATCATCCTCAACAATCATGGCCACCTCTGGATGCTCGAAAGCACCGTGCAGCAGTTCTGCAAGCGCTATCAGCTCCCGGGTATCTTTCGCGTGATGGACTGGCACCGCGCCGTGCGCGAGTTCTTTTATACCAAGGCGCAGGGCGGGCACTGGGGCAGCGATTTTGTGCACGCCGAAGAGGCCGAGACGTCGCTGGGCCTGTACCTCTTCCCAGACATGGTCGATATGACGTACGCCGTCAACACTCAGGGCGTGAACTATCTGCCCGACGGCCACTTTGACAAGTCGGTCGACCCCTATGGCCGCCCCAGTCGCTGGTCAGAGGGCGAAGGCCATTTCGCTATCGAGATCTCGGCCACGCCCGAGGGTGTGGTGGGCAATGCCGCCGATGCCGAGGCATGGAAGGCCAAGCGGCCGCTGGCGGCCATCTTGCGCTATCTGACGCTGCTGGTCGATGACATCCTGGCTGCCTTCCCGCCAGGCACCGTGCCGCCCGTCGAAGAGGTGACGCTACGCACCGCCGCAGAGATGGAGCCCTTCTTGCGCGAGCCGATGAGCCCGGGCTGGAAGCCGGTCTATGCGCTGCCGCTGCTGGGCCAGCAAGAGACGCGCTAGGCGCTGTCATCCGCACGAGACCCCTGGCGCCATGCCGGGGGTCTCGACCTGAACGGAGGCCACCATGAAGCTCTCCATTGTCCTTTCGACGCAGCCTGCCCAGTTTCAGGCCGTTGCCTTCAAGGGTGACCTGGGGCGCAACGTCGCACGCATCGCATCGTGGGGCTATGACGGCGTCGAGATCGCCGTGCGCGACCCTGAGGCTCTCGATGTATCTGCGCTGCAGGCGCTGACGCTCCAGCACGGGCTGGCCATTCCCGCCATCGGCACGGGCCAGGCCTGGGGCGAAGAGGGGCTCTCGTACACCGACCCCGATGAAGAAGTGCGGCGCGCAGCCATCGAGCGCACCAAGGAGCACATCCCGGTGGCAGCGCGGTTCGGCGCGGTGATCATCATCGGTTTGTTGCGTGGTATGGTGCGGCCGGGCGTCGACCATGCCCAGGCCATGGACTGGGTGGTGGCGGCGCTGCAAGAGTGTTGCCTGGCCGCCGCGAAACAGCGGGTGCGCATCGCCCTGGAGCCGATCAATCGCTACGAAACCACGCTGATCAACAATGTGGCGCAGGGGCTCGACCTGTTGGAGCGTATCGCAGCGCCCAACATGGGGCTGCTGCTCGATACCTTTCACATGAACATCGAAGAGCCGCAGATCGAAGAGAGCATACGCGCTTGTGGCGACCGCATCTTTCACTTTCATGTGGCCGACTCGAACCGCTGGCACCCGGGCGCCGGCCACCTGGATTTTGTGCGCATTCTCGACACATTGTTCTCTACAGGCTATGA
>JAAYDS010000169.1 GCA_012729155.1 Chloroflexota bacterium
GCGCGAGAGCAGGTCTCGCCCCATGTTGTCGGTGCCCAGCCAGAACCGGGCAGAGGGCGGCTGCATGCGCTCGGTGATGTGCACCTGGTTGGGCGGATAGGGCGCAATGACCTCGGCCAGCAGCGCAAAGGCCACGAACATGGCCACCACCAGCAGGGCAGCGATGGTCAGGCCGCTGAGCCCCGACAGGCGTCGGCGCGGTGAGGGCTCGGCGCTTGCCCGGGCTGTGGCGCCTCCAGGCGCGGCCAGATGTTGAACTACAGACATGGCTTTTTTCACGACAGTCGTATCCTTGGGTTCAGCAGGGCGTAGGCCACGTCGGCCATAAAGTTGGCCAGCAGCGTGATCACGGCGATGAGCAGCGTGGTGGCCTGCAGCAGAGGCAGGTCGTTGCGCTCGACGCCGGCCAACAGCAGCCGCGCCACGCCCGGGTAGGCGAAAAAGGTCTCGACGATCACCAGGCCGCCCATGAGCCAGCCCATGCTGTTGAACACCACCGTGATGGTGGGCAGCAGGGCGTTGCGCAGGGCATGCTTGAAGATGACCACGCGCCTGGGCAGGCCCTTGAGGCGTGCCGTGCGCACATAGGGCTGGTTCATCACGTCGATGACAGAGCCCCGCGTCATGCGCGCGATATAGGCCAGGATGGCCAGCGTGGCCGTCAGGGCCGGCAAGATGAGCCGATCGAGGTGCTCCCAGGGGGCAGCGTCGGCCTCCATCAGGCTCGACGGCGGCAGCCAGCCGAGCCAGGTGCTCAAGATCAGCGTGAGCGCCACGGCGCTGACGAACTCGGGCAACGAGAGCGCCGCCAGTGAGGTGATCGAGATGACGCGATCGACCAGTCGGCCGGCGAACACGCCCGCCAGCACCCCCAGCACAATGGCCAGGGGCACACAGATAACAAAGCCGACGGCCCCCATAAAGAGCGAGTTGCGAATGCGCGTCATCAGCACCGCGGCAATGTCTCCACCGAGGTAGGGCGAGTAGCCCAGATCGCCCCGCAGGGTGCCCGTCAGCCAGCGCACATAGCGTATATGAGCCGGTTGGTCGAGCCCCAGCCGTTCGCGCAGAACGGCCAGGGCCTCGGGGGTGGCATGTTGCCCCAGCATATACTGGGCCACGTCGGCAGGCATGGCCGCGACGATGCCAAAGATGGCGATGGTGACCAGAAACAGCGTCAGGAACATCAACCCAAACCGACGCACAACAAAGCGTAACCAACGAGGAAGCATCTAGCGGCGCCCCCCTTTGGCAACAGAGCAGGTGTGGCTCATGACAGCCACACCGAGCGCAGGTCAACCGAGTCGAGCGGGTGATACTGATAGCCGTGCACGTTCTGTCGCACAGCGCACGCCACCGGATGGTGCGCGTGGATGATCTGCCCACCCTCGGCGATGAGCTTGCGCTGCAGCTCGGCGTAGAGCGCCTGGCGACGTTCGGTGTCGGGCTCGGCCAGCGCTTGATCGAGCATGGCGTCAAAGTCAGCGTCGTGATAGCGGGTCTCGTTCCACTGGGCATCGGTAGTGTAGGCGATGCGCAACTGCTCATCGGCCGTGGTGCGCGGCGACCAGCCGACGGTGCCAAATGACACCTCGAGCCACTTTTCGGCATAGTAGCGGTCGCTGGGCACGCCCTGCACGTTGACGGTGACGCCGGCCTGACGCGCCCAGTCGGCATAGGCCAGGCAGAACTCCATGACGGCGTACTGGTCGTTCATGGCCCACAGGTCTATCTCGAGGCCATCGCCGTAGCCGGCTTCTGCAAGCAGGCGACGCGCCTCCTCGAGGTCTTGTTGCCAGACGTCGGTCTCGAGGTGCAGCGGGTTGGTGGGGATGACGGGGTTGTCGTCGCTAACGTGATGCGGTATGCCCGCCCAGCTCAGCTCGGCCATGGCCTGTCGGTCGGGGATGAGCTTGAAGGCGCGCCGCACGCGTTCATCGGTAAAGGGCTCGACGTCGAGCCGCATAAAGATGTACTCTTTCTGAATGGGCGGGCCAAACAGCAGCGACAGATCTGGGTTGCCCTCGATGAGGCTCATGAGCGGCTCGGGCACGGCATCGACGGCATCGATGTCGCCCGCCTGCAGGGTGTTGACCAGCGTGGTGGCCTCGGGGATGGCGATCACCTCGACCTCGTCCAGATAGGGGCGCTCGGCGTCCCAGTAGTCCGGGTTGCGGCCAAAGACGATGCGATCGGCGTTGGCATAGCGCTCGATCTGGAACGGGCCGGTGCCGCGTGGCTCGTTATTCACCTCGTCATCGGTCAGGTCGTAGGGCACGATCTTGGGCTGAAAGCCGGTGAGGCTGACGGGAAAGTCAGTGTTGGCTGCGACGAGCTGAAAGCGGACGGTGTGTTCGTCGACGGCAGACACCTCGGCGATGTTGCTCAAAACGGGTCGGCCGGGCGAGCCAAAGTCTGGGTCGAGGATGCGCTCAAAGGTGTGCACCACGTCGTCGGCCACAAACTCTCGGCCATGGTGAAAGCGCACACCCTGGCGCAGGTCGAACTCCCAGACGGAGCCGCCTTCTTCGGCGCGCCAGTCGATGGCCAGGCGCGGCACCAGCTCGCCAAAGGTCTCGTCGATGTTGACGAGCGGCTCATAGATCCAGTTGGCAAAGGTGAGGGGCTGGCCGGTGCCCAGGGCGGGGTCCAGAAAGCCGTCTGGCTCGCGGGCCGTGCCCCAACGCAGGCGGCCTCCACGACGCGGGCCATCAGCGGGCGCGGGAGCCTGCTCGGCCGCCGCATCGCCCGCCGGCGCAGGCGCATCGCTCTCGTTGATCGGTTTGCTGGCGGGCTCCTGGCCAGATGGTGTCGGCTGTTCTTCGGAGGGCGCTGGGGCGCTACGGGTGCAGGCGGCCACGAGCAGCCCGCCTGTGGTCAGGCCGGCCAGTTTGAGCAGCGTGCGGCGCGAAAGGACAGTGGGCGCCTCTGATAAAGGGTTGCTGAAACGCATAGACGTCTCCTCTCTACGGTGCCTCGGATGCAGGTACCATGGCAGTGTCTCTCGAGCGGCCCGCGAGGGCGATGACGTGCACCGCACAGCAAAGCTCGCAGCGCTTGAGGACGGGCCGACCGCCAGAGGCGTGGCCAGAGATCGAGAGCGAGACGCCTTGAAGGCGTACAGCGGAACGGAGACGACAAGAGGGAGACGGGTGCGCGTTCGCGACATCGCGATGACCCGAGTCAGAGATCCCGTACTATGAGGCACCAGAGAACGTGTCAGCCGACCAGGGTGAGCATCGTTGCCGGTGGCCCTGGTGGCCTTCAACATAGCGGTGGAGCTGCCCTTGGAGGTTGCAGCGCCACTCATGACGTCAATCCAGAGCTGTTGCGATCTCGAGCAGGCCATAGCCTGGCAGGTGGTCGCCCAGGGCAGGTCTGACGGTCTATCCGAGAGACAGCTCAGAACCAAACCCTATCTTTTAGGATAGTGGCGATGACCAAGCGTGTCAAGCCGGCGTCTTGTGGCTCGATGCGGCAGTGTATGGCGCCGAAACGGGCGTGCGCCCGCCCCTTGTGTGGAGGCGGGCGCAAAGCTCTCGCTGGATACAAGCGTGACTACTTGCGCAGCACGCTGACGGCGAGGTTGTCGGCATGGTCGCCGATGCGCTCCAGGTTGCGGAGCGATTCGATAAAGATGACGCCAGCCTCGTTGTTGCAGGCCTGCGTCTGGATGCGCGTCAGGTGCCCCTGGCGGGCGCTCAGGTTGATGCGGTCCATCTCATCTTCCATGCGGCACGCCAGCGTGGCCAGGTCTTGATCGCGGGTGCGCACTGCGGAGAGGGCCGTCTCGAGGGTGCGCTCGACATGGGCAAAGGCATGGTCGAGGTCGCGCAGAGCCTCGTCGGAGAAGGGCACGCTGTGATAAAAGCGATCTTGTGCGGCCTCGGCCAGGTTCTCGCAATGGTCTCCCACGCGCTCGAGGTCGACGTTGATGTTCTTGATGGCAAAGCACTGCTCGCGTTCGTGGTCGGCCAGGTCTTCGGCGATGACGCTATCCACAAAGCGCTCGATGGCGTCGCAGAGGGGGTCGACGACATCGCGTTCCATGTCGAGCACCTGGTTGGCCTTGTCGACGTCGGGGTTGAGCAGCGCCTCACGGCTCAGGGCGAGCATCTGCAGCACGGTGTCGCCCATGAAGGCCAGTTCGCGCGATGACTCCATGATGGCGATGGCGGGCACACCACGAAAGTGATCGCTGATATAGCGCGTCACCGAGGGTCTGCCCTTGGCTGGCCGCTCGGGCACGATCAGGCTAGCCAGGCTCTCGATGGGCCGCACAAAGGGAAAGAGGATGGCGCTGACGGCCACGTTAAAGATGGTATGGGCGTTGGCGATCTGCCTCGGCAGCAACGAGGCCGTGCCCTCGAGCAGGCGTGCATAGGGGTGGATAAAGGGCAAGAAGAGTATCACGCCGATCACGTTGATCAGGATCTGCGCGATGGAGACGCGCCGCGCGGTGACCGAGGCCCCCATCGAGGCGATAAAGCCGGTGATGCAGGTGCCGATGTTGGCGCCATAGATGAGGCCGATGGCGCCCGGCAGGGTGATCAGGCCGGCGCTCCCCAGGGCGATCACCAGCGCTGTGGTGGCCGAGCTGCTCTGCACGGTGGCCGTAAGCAGCGCCCCCGCGAGCACGCCGAGGAGCGGGCTATGGCCGATGGTGGCGAGCCAGTCGGCTACCATCGGGTTTTCGGCCAGGGGCCGCAGCGCGCTCGACATGGTCTCCATGCCGGTAAAGATGATGCCAAAGCCCATCAACGCCTGACCATAGCGCTGCAGGCTGCGCTTTTTGCCAAACTCCATCATGGCAAAGCCAGCGGCGATGGCCACATAGCGGATATCGCCAACTTTGAAGGCGATGAGCTGACCCGTGAGGGTGGTGCCGATCTCTTGACCGAGCATCATGCCGATGGCCTGGCTGAGGTTCATCAGGTTGCCGTTGACCAGGCCGATCATGGTGACCATCAGCAGGCTGCTGGACTGTAACGTGGCCGTGGCCACGGCGCCAAAGGTGGCGGCCTTGAGGGGGTGGTTGGTGGCCTTGTCGAGCCAGGACTGTAGCTTGCCGCCCGCGAGCTGCTCCATGGCCTGGCTGAGCATGTGGACGCCATAGAGGAACAGGGCCAGACCGCCGAGCACCATCAGAATCGTTAACATTATATCTCCTTGCGAAGGGTGGCGGCGCAAGGCAGCCCCCGACGCGCCATGGTGCGGAACACCTTGCCCCACAGCGATTCTAAGAGGGTGCGAGGCAATGTCAAGATGCGGCTACCTGGCGATGTGGGCTATGGGCCATTTGGGGGTATACTAAAGGCTGGCCCGCGGGCAATGCCCACGGGCCGCATCATGAGACTGAGCTAAGCGTGCGACTTGGCTCGCAATAGCCAAGGAGCCGATGGTGACGTTTCACCCCTTTGAACTCGATTCTCGTATTCTACATAACGTGGCCGCCGCGGGCTTTGAAGAGCCCACACCCATCCAGGCAGAGGCGATTCCTCTGGTGCTGGCGGGGCACGATCTGCTGGGCCTGGCACAGACGGGCACCGGCAAGACGGCGGCCTTTGTGCTGCCCATCCTGCAGCGGTTGCTCGAGGGCCCGCGTGGACA
>JAAYDS010000021.1 GCA_012729155.1 Chloroflexota bacterium
CACGCTTGAAAGCCGGCCAGTAGGGCCGCAATTCGACGGCGTCGAAATCGTCCATCTCACGCTGCCCGGGCTTGTTCATTTCGGTGCCCGCCAACACCGGCAATGATAGCGCCTCGGCCAACTGCATGGCCCTCGACAGATCCGCTAGGCGCGCCGCCTTGGTCGCAGGGTCCGAGATGTTCCAGTTGCGGTCGGGGATGATGGTCATGCCACCGATGCCATGGTCGACCATCAGCTCGAGCAGCTCTTCGAGGCGCGACTCGGCACCGCTACTGCCGTCTAGAAAGGCGTAGGTCGGCACGGCCCCGCATGCCACGGTGGCCTGTACGACGTCGCATAGCGATGGAAAGGTACCAGCGTCCGGTTGCGAATAGCCGACCCCGCCACGCTTCATCAGTCTGTTGCGTATGGCGTCGTGCGGGTAGGGGGTATCTCCGAGCATGGCGTCGACGTCCTCAAGGGGCATTCCAAGCCGGTCTGCCCAGAAAGCCACCAGATCGCTGCGCCGGTGATACCGCCGTCGAGCGGCCGCGTCATAGGCAACCAGGATGTGTCGCTCGGTTACATTGCCTGCAGGTGTGAGCGGCGCCGCGTCGCGCTCAAGGTCGATCGACACTGGCGCGAGATAGGCATTGATGCGGGCGATCATCTCGCGGTTACGACTCTGGGCGCGGGAGCGCATGTCGGCCAGGGTATCTACCGCCCCTGCGGCCGGCGACGACGACGCCAAGCCAACGCCTACCAGATACATGATGCCCGGCTCGCCCGGCGAGTTGCTCTCGGCTTCGGCCAGCTCTGGTACATAGACCCGCGTCTCGATGCCGGCGGCCGCTCGCAGACCGAGCAGATCCGCGGCCGAAAATGTCTCGTCTACGCCATCGAGTACATCAAAGTCAACGGTGCCCAGCGCCCACCAGCCCTGACGATGGGCACGCCAGGCCAGATGCGTTGGCGAGTAGCCAGCGCCGCTATAAGAGAAGAAAGTATGGGCGTGTAGGTTAAAGCCCTCGCCAGGCTGAGCTGGCGCCAGATCGCCACTCTGCTCCAGGCCGACAAGCTGCTGCAGAGCGCCCTGCCGTTGGGCGCCATCATACGCATCGAGTTGGGCGACGAGCTCGGCCAGTTCCATCTTGCCTGTGTTCCTATGCGATGACTTGTGGCCAAACGAGGGCCGCCCGAGCAGACATGTCTCCGGCGGCGTCAGAAAGGTGCTCTCAGGCTCCGGTGTCGAACTGCGTCGAGAGGTGTTGTTGTACGATCTGCATCGCCTGCTCGATATCGTGCCCTGCAGACAGTGCCAGTTCACCGGCCAACAGATCTTTGCCCTGGTCGAACAGCTGTCGATCGACAGTGCCCAAAGGGCGCCGCGTGTTCAGCGCAGCCAGCGTACGGGCTACCTGGGCAACCAGATGAAAGGAGCCCGACTTGAGCAGGTCTCGCATCGAAGTCTGGCGCTGACGAAGGTCTTGCCCAAAATGCTCTGGTGGCAGCTCTTGCGCGCAGGCGATCAGCTGGTCATGGAGTTCGTCGGCCTGGCCTACCGGACGCAGCTTGACCTCTTCAGCGCGCTCAACAGGCACCATCAACTCCATCGGTCGAGAGACGGTACTGATGATATAGTAGGCATGGTTGCTGTCGCCGATGGCCTTTTCGGTGATGCGGACAATCGTGCCCGCGCCGTAGCAGGGGTGCACCACTTTGGCGCCAATAGGAAACATGAACACCTTCCTCGATGAGGTCGCAGCTCTGGCAGGGGATTCGCTGCCCTGCGCCTTTAGGTAGAAGGGGCCGCTCCGGTTGTGCAGTCTGCGGCGGCCCCGGCGATCAGCGCCTCTTGCTTGGCGCAACACCCTTGTCGCGCGTTCACCGTTCATCAGTCCAATGTGGTGCTGGCCAACAGCCAGCCTCATTCATTATATCACACCGTGGCAACCTGCCCAACCCCGCGAGCGTTAAAATCTGGTCTCAACGCTGAGGCAGATGGTCACGATCTTCTTTGGGCCGAGAGTCAACTCACAGACGCCACCGTCGAGCGCCCAGGGCGCGCCCAGGGCGTGGCCCTCTAGGTCGACGAGTGTTGCGCGCCTCAGATGCTGTAGCGGCGGCCCCAATACGATGCGCAATCGCTCGCTCTGGGTATGCAGGTTACTCAACCGTAACTCTACCGCATCGCCGACCTGGCGCAGGCTCGTCAGTACCGCCGCACCATCGAGGGTCAAGGCGCTCAGCGTAGGAGCGAGGGTTGTCTTTGGCCGATGCTTGGGCAGGTCGTCGTGCGTGAGCTGCACGACGTGCACGCCGGTGTTGATCGTTATGCCCATCTCACTCAGCTCCACAGGGTCGGGCGCCGAGGCCAGCGGTGCCACCCAGTAGCGGCAGACGATTGGTTGCAGCAGTTGGCCGCCAGGCTCACCAGCGGTGCCCACGGTGCGGCGGGTGCTGCGATAAAGAGTCAACGCGATGGGGCGGTCGCACTGGTCTCTGACAGCCACCTCGGGCAGCCCTTGGGCGATGACGGCCAGACCTCGCGCCCCGTCCCACACCGCGCTCCAGCTCTGCTGCGGCTTGCCCTCGACTTCAAGCTCTCGATAGAGGTGATTGTCGGTGCGCAAGGCAATGGGGCGCTCGACAGCATCAAAGGGCGTGTCGGTCCAGAACGTTTCGGTGCTGGCGCCTGTGGGAAGCAGAACCCGCAGACGGTGATCCTGAACGGTGTTGTCTACTTTCGTCTCGACCTCGATGTGACGCGCACCTCGCCGCAGGATGATACGACTGTCGAGCGCCAGGGTCTCGTATCTGCGACCGCGGCCCATGTTGAGCCAGTCAAACTCGGCCGGCAGCCGCAGCTGGGTGCGCACGCTGAGAGCGCCCAGCTGCGGCCCATCGGCCACCACCGCCACCTCGGCCGCTGAGCCGGTGCTGCTCACTACCTGGTCGTTCACCGCCTGGCCGTGATACCAGCCATCGCCGATGTCGGCGGCATCCTCAAAAGTGAGCAGCCGTTCGTAGTGCACTCCAGTGCGCTTGTCCAGCATCTCGATGCTGCCGTTGGGGTTGACGGTGACCGACATATACTCATTCTCGAGTGAACGCTCACTGCTCACCAGGTTGGGCGTTTGCGGATGGCGGGTGGGTGCGCCAGTGGCGTCTTGCGAGATGGTGAGGGTCGTATAGCCCATGGCGGGCAGACTGACAGGCACTGCCACGCCAACGTCATTCGTGAGATAACTCTCGGGGAAGCGCACTGTGGTGATGCGAGTCTTGGGCTGGTTCATTAACTGGCTGAGCCGCTGATAGGGCAACTCTTGCCCCGTCGTATCACAGATGCGGAAGGCGGGCTTGGGCTCAAAGCCAAAGAACTCGTTGAACGTCGCCCAACTGCTGGGTGTCTGCAGGGTCAGGTCGACGATCTGCTCCACCGGCCTTGGCAGGGGGTTAAAGAGCACGACGCGCAGCGAGTCTTCAGGCATGGGCGACGACACGTTGGCGGCCAGTGTGCGGGCGCTCTCATCCCGCAATCGAGTGCCGATCTGCTGGCACTGGCTAAAGCGATAGCGCATGTCGTCGTGCACCTGGTCGATGCTGCAGCCGCAGATCGAGTCGTGGGGCTGATTCTGCAGCAGCCATCGCCAGGCCACATCCAGGAATCCTTGTGGATAGCTCTCGTGTAGTGCCTGTGCGGCCAGTGTAGCCAGTGGTTCGGCCCAGTGGCACAGCAATGCCTGACAGGCAGCGTTGGCTTGCTTGAGCGGCATGCGGCTCGAGAGCACACCCGGTATGAGCCACTGGCTGTCGCGGTCATTGGTCCAGCGGCCCGGTTCGCGCAATTCGCCATGGTGCACCGTCGACACGCGCTCTCGCTGGGCCAGCGCCTCTGCGGAAAACTCGTCGAGTGAGGTGTGCACGAACTCTGCGACGCTCGATGGGGCGTGCAAGCGAGTGGCCAGCACACGGTAGGCGTGACGATCCCACTCCTGATGGTCGCCGCCGTCGAACAGCAGCACGCTATCTGTTTCGGTCTGTTGGAGCAGCTCGGTCAAGAACGCATCGAGACGTTCGTCGATCTCCTCGGGATCGGGTTCGAGCTCGCCTCCGTGCTCAAAAGAGCCCCGGACGGCGCCAGCATAGCTCGAGTAGCCCCGCGATTCAAAGCGATAGGCCAACACCTCAGTGCCGTCAGCGCCCACCCAGCGGGCGAGTCGTTTGCCGTTCTCGTTGACGCCCCTCCAGATGAACGCCATCGGGATGCCGAACCCCGCCAGAATCTGAGGCATTTGGCTGTTATGTCCAAAGATGTCGCAAACAAAGCCTGCGTTCGAGGGCTCACCGCCCATCCGTCGCGCTATCTCACGCCCCAGGCGCAGGTTGCGGATCAACGCCTCGCCCGACACCAGGAACTCGTCGGGCAGCACATACCACGGCCCAACGATCAGCTTACCGCTGGCCACCAGCTGGCGCACGGCATCGGCGCGTTCGGGGCGCACCTCGAGATAGTCATCGAGGATGATGGCCTGGCCATCGCAGGTGAATGGGCCCTGCAGTTCACCTGAGAGTAACCCGTCCAGTATGCCATCGAGCAAGTGCACGAGTCGATGGCGATAGTGCTGAAACGGTTGATACCATTCGCGGTCCCAGTGAGTGCTCAAGACATAATGAGCGCGTCGCGGTGACATGGCTGCTCCTAAGGGCGGTGAGACGGGCATCATAGTGCGAGCGGCGTGCCGGTGGCATCGAGGAATGACTCAACCACGGCAGCAGCATTGAGAGTGGGCGTCTCGGGCTGCAGCGCTTTGGCTGGCGCCAGAATGTAGCCACCCCCGCGCGTCATGTGCTGGCACAGCCTGCCCACTTCGGCGCGTATCTCTGCTGGGCTGCCAAAGGGCACTGTCGATTGCGAGCCCAGCCCGCCCCAGAAGGTGATCTCATCGCCATACTTGCGTTTGAGCTCGTAGGGGCTCATGCCGCGGGCCTCAGGCTGTACGCTCTCCAGTACATCCAGCCCGATCTCGATCAGATCTGGCATGATCTCAGCGACACTGCCACAGCAATGGCTTAGAGTGAACTTGCCGGCGGCATGGATGCGCTTATGCAGGCGCGCCAACTGCGGCTTGATGAACTTGCGCCAAAGTCTGGGCCCCAGCAAGATGCCATCTTGATAGCCCCAATCATCGCTGCCCATGATGCCGTCGATGGGCAAAGTCAGGAGCTTGTCGATGATCGCCAGTTGATGCTCGGCGATGGCCTCGACCAGTTCTGCGTAAAAGGCTGGCTCGCTTGCGGCATCGGCCAGCGCGTTGGTGAACCCGCGGAGGCACCAGGTACGTTCGAACAGCCCAAACGAGTAGCCAACCACCCAGAAGCGCTCAGGGGCGGCCTCGATGGCGGCCCTCACCTGGGCCAGATAAGCGTCAGAGACGTACGAATCGACGTCTGGAAAGACATAGCCTTCGAGCGATGGCTCCTTCAGAGGCGCCTCGAGTTGGTGAAAGGGGCGCCGATCCGTCTGCCAAGTGGTGCCGTACGGATCAGTAACTGTGGGCGTTACATCGAGATCGACGCCCAGCGCAGGGATGGGCGCCTGGACGATGGCCTGATCGATTTGGGCGCGCCAGGCACGACTGCCATAGTGGGCATCCAGGCGCTCGGCGACATCGCCCTCGAACGATAACGTGTAGGGCACTACCGAGGTCTCGCGATGTGAGATCTGGTCGATGACGGCTTGCTTCTGCATTTCGGGCTGGCTCTCCTCGCTGGTTGGTATCTCTGGCCTGCTCTGCCAGAAGCGCTCAGGCGATTACAGATCGCGCTGTGAGCATATACTCGTCGTCTACCGGCATGACGACCAGGCCGGCAACGGGCAGCTCGTATTCGCAGTCCATAAGGGCATTCACCAGTTCGTCGGGACAGGAGCCTGGCAGCTCAAACGCGGTCGGCTCTGTGACTTCATAGGTGGCAATGAGCAGCGCTCTGCCAGCTGACACGGGCGCAGCTGTGACCAGGAGTTTATCTTCTGTGATGATACCGATGTAGCCCTCGCCGGCGCCATCGATGGCGGCCACGATGCGTGGCGTGTTGTAGACGTCATGTTCATAATCCATGGCGAGCAGCGACAGGGCGATAGCATCGCGCAGGCCATAGCCGATGCTCACCTTATCGATGATCGGGTCCACGTGGCTTCCATTGGCTACTACTGCCGTATCGCCGAGGATGCGTGCGCAGTTGTAGCTGACGTAGGGGTTGTCGGTGGGCGGCGCGTCCGCCGATGGCAACACCACGGCACGATCGTCACCTACGGCAATGCGACGATTGGGAAACGATCGCGACGAGACACGATAGCCCAGATAGGGCGTGCCGGCGGGGGTCTGGCCCACCACCACAAAACGGCCGATGTACATGCTATCCTCCTGCTGAGCTCCAGCCCTCATGATATCCGGCTTCATACAGTGCGATGATGTTCTCTGGTGGGCTGATAGGCTGGATGTTGTGGCAAGGCGCCAGGATGTATCCGCCGCCAGCTCCGAGGCTGCGCAGGTTCTCGATCACCTCGTCACGCACCTCTTGCACCGACCCAAAAGCGAGGGTGTACTGGTTATCAACGCCGCCGTGCAGCACCACCTGTTGACCAAAGTCTCGCTTGAGTGGGACACGCTCCATGCCCGTGCAGCGCCACTGAATGGGATTGAGAATGTCGATGCCGGCGGCGATCATGTCCGGCAAGATTGCTCGTACAGCGCCATCGCTATGGTAGAATACGTAGGCGCCCGCGCTGTGGGCCAGGTCGATCATCCGCTTCATCCGCGGGATCAGGAAGGTGCGGATGTGCCGTGGCGAAAAGAGCAGGCCCGTCTGACTGCCCATATCCTCAGCCACGTAGCAGTAGGTGACCTGCCCTGGGATTGCCTCTAGGATGCGAGCAGTGTTGATGTAGGCAAGGTCAAAGAGCCTGTCCAGACAGTGGTGTACGATCTCGGGGTGCATGGCGAGATCGACAAAGGCCTGCTCATCTCCTCGTAGGTTCTTGTAGGTAAGGAACGGCTCTGACCCGCCGCCTGCGATGGGGTAGTCTCGCCATGGCGCCATCTCTGCAGCAACGCGATCATAAGCCCACCAGCTGGGACTGGGCCAGCGGTAGTTGGCCTCGAGCTCTTCCACTGAGGTATAGGCAGCCAGGGGGTGTGTCACCGCTTCACGATAACTCCCCAGGCCATAGCTCACATCACGATAGCGCACGCCAAAGATATCCTCGTCGGGCGCCAGAGGCGGCCCGACATAGCGCGGCCCTGCGCTGGCCGGACGGTCGATATGCAGCCGCTCAAATAGCTCGAGGTCGCCAGACACGCCGAGGTGGGCCTTGAGGCGCTGGTGCGCCTCGGGCGTGGTCCAATAGTCCATGGGCGTGCGATCGGGCTGCTGACGCGCCAGCACGGCCTGCCAGCGTTCGCGCGGCGTCATCGTCTCTTGCGGCATGGCTCCCCCTGGTTTGGGATGCTGTGATTGTATCGTCTCGACGCACGAGCGTCAACGCAGGCCGTGCTCGCCATGTTTTGGCGTGTGAGCCTCGCAGCGCTAGACTGGACATAGAGGAGCCCTGGGAGGTGCGCACGTGGCGACGACGATCAATATCCTGCAAGATGACCTGGCAACGCTTAACGCTGGTGGGCCCGCCTTTGTGACGTTGGGCGAGGTAATGGTGCGCGACACGCCGGCTGATAGCGAGAGGCTCGAGCGCACGAGACAGGTGCATCTCTCGATGGCGGGGAGTGAGTTTACGCTGGCCATGGGACTGCAGCGCCTGGGTATTGACACCGCCTTTGTCACGCGCACGCCCGATAACCCTTATGGCTGGGCCCTGCGTGATCTCGCTCGTTCACAGGGCATCGACACGAGTCACTTTTGTTGGGCGCCTCGCGCCGAGCTTATGGGGAGGTTGCTCTACGAGATCGGCCGTACGCCTCGTCGTGATGCGGGCTGGTACCAGCGTATGCACTCTGCCGCCAGTCGGCTGGGCGCAGGCATGGTCGACTGGCGTCGAGCTCTGCGCAATTGTCGTTTACTGCATGCCTCGGGCATCACCTTTGGCCTCAGTGCTCATAGTGGCTATGAACACAACTACTGCCTTGAGGCGCTTGACGAGGCTGTGGCCGCCAAGCCAGCCGACTGTCTGGTTGGTGTGGATTACAACTATCGCAGTACACTGTGGAGCGCCGAACAGGCGGTTGCGGTGATGACGCCGTTGCTCCAAGAGCATGTGGATGTGCTCATCACCAGCATCGAAGATATGGCGCAGCTCTATGGCCTGGGCGCGGGCCGCTACTCGGCGCACGAGCTGGTCCAGGGCGAGTTTGGCCGCATCGCAGACGATGACCTGGGGGCCTTTCTTGAGGGGGTCATCGCACGCTTTGCGCTGACCATCGCAGCCGTCACCATTCGCTACCCCGACAGCTTTGAGCAGCATCGTTGGGAATCGGCGGCCCTCGACAGCTCGGGCAACTACTATCGCTCTGAACAGGTGCGCCCGGTGACCTTGTGCGACCGCCTCGGCGGTGGTGATACGTGGAACGCAGGCTTCTACTATGGTCTATTGACCGACCCTGAGCCTTCATCTGCGCTGCGCAAGGGTGTGAATGTAGGCGACGCCATGACCTTGCTCAAACAAACCCTGATGTTCGATCTGCCTATGGTGACCAGGTCAGAGGTGCAGGCACTGCTTCGAGCGCAGGCGCAGGGCGGTGGCAAGAGGACCGATCGTTGAGTTGTGCAGGCTCCACTGCCTCGGAGACAGTGCGCATGCGGATTGGCTCGCTCGAACTCGCCGATGGCCTGTTGTTGGCGCCGCTGGACGGCTTTGGCGATGCGCCCTTTCGTCTGCTGTGCCGCAGCATGGGTGCGGTGCTGAGCTATGTGCCCATCGTTCCCGACGATGCCATCCTGGCGCGGCGGCGTGCGCGTAGGCCGCTGATTACCTATTATGTGGGTGAGCGTCCCCTTGGTATTCAGCTGCTCACGCGCGATCCCGACCGCGTCGTAAAGGCTATTGCGCGGGTGTTGCCGTTGCAGCCGGCCGTGATCGATCTGAATATGGGGTGCCCCGCCCGCAAAGTGGTGCAGGGTGGTCGCGGGGCGGGCTTGCTGCGCGAGCCAGAATTGGCGGCCGAGGTGATGGCAGCGGCAGTGGGTTGTTCGCCGGTGCCAGTGACCGCCAAGATTCGCCTGGGCTGGGACGATGTCACTCGCAACCATGTCGAGGTTGCCCGCCTGCTCGAACAGGCTGGGGCTGCGGCCATCTGTGTACATGGGCGCACGCGGTCTCAGGCATATCAGGGTCGGGCCGACTGGGCAGCGATCTGTGAGGTGCGCAAGGCGGTGAGTATTCCGGTCATCGCCAATGGCGACATCTATGATGTCGCCTCGGCAGACGCCATCGTAGACTCGACCGGCTGCGCGGCGGCTATGGCCGCCCGCGGCGCCATCGGCAATCCCTGGCTGTTTCAGCGGCGAGACCTTTTCGCGGTGCCCCTGGCTGAACGACTTGGCGTGCTGGCAAAGCATCTACACATGTCGGTGCTGCACTATGGTGAGCGGCGCGGGGTGGTGTCATTTCGCAAGCATGTGGTGCAATACATCAAAGGGCTGCCTGGCGCAGCGGCTGTGCGCACGCAACTGATGCATGCTCAAACAGCTGCGGCGCTGTTGACGACTCTGGCCGAGCAGATGGCACCTGACGATAGGGCGCGGTCGGCGCTTCTCGGGCAGGACGTCACCGAGATCAAGCAATGGATGGGAGAACTATGCGCATAGCGGTTGCCGTAGACGGAGAGATGGGCCTTGAGTGCCCCTGCAGCGCCTCGGCTGACGAGGCCCAACAGTGGCTGATTGCTCAACTGGCCGATGGCCTGATACAGGGGGTGTGTCAAGAGCCTAGTCCTCTGGCGAGTGAGGATCCAGTGCAGGCCATCGATGCCTTGCGCGTCGATGTGCTGCTGTGCGCTGATGTTTCCGCGGGCGTGCGTTGCGATCTAGAGCAGTGCGG
>JAAYDS010000170.1 GCA_012729155.1 Chloroflexota bacterium
CGCCAACCTCCCCTATGTCGACTGTGACGAGCTGCCCACTCTGATGCCCGAGGTCTCGCGCTTTGAGCCCAGTGTAGCGCTGGACGGCGGACCAGGGGGCCTGGTCATTGTTCAACGGCTTATGGGCGCCCTGACAGAGCGGCTCGCGCCTGGTGGACTGGCCATGTTCGAACTCGACCCAAGACAGATGGCTGCCGCCCGTACTCTGGCGCTGGGCGCGGTGCCCGCGGCGGCTGTTGATGTCATCTATGACTATGCCGGGCATGAGCGCGTCCTCACCGTTGAGCGCAGAGCAGGTTGAGCATGGCGGTGACCACACGCAGGTTGGCGGCAGGTGACGCCCAGGCTATCCCCGCGGCGCTCGAGGCGCTGCGAGCAGGCGGGCTCGTCGTGTTCCCTACAGACACTGTGTATGGCGTGGGTTGCGATCTATGGAACACGGAGGCCATCGCACGGCTGTATGCTGCCAAAGCTCGGCCGCTTTCACTGGCCGTGCCCGTGTTGGTGGCCAGCCCTGCAGACGTGCTGCAGGTGGCCAGAAGCCTGCCCGTAAGCTTCGAGTCGGCCATAGGGCACTTTTGGCCAGGGGCGCTCACACTGGTGGTTCCGCGCAAGCTCGAGGTGCCTGCTATCCTTTGTGGCGACAAAGACAGCGTGGCGGTGCGAATGCCGGCACACGCTCTGGCACTGGAGCTGCTACGACAGGCCGGGGGCGCCTTGGCCGTCACCAGCGCCAACCGCTCGGGCGAGCCCTCTAGCGCCACCGCGGATGACGCCTACAAAGACCTTGCGGGCAGAATCGACTTGCTGCTGGATGGTGGCCCATGCGCGGGCGGCACGGCCTCGGCCATCATCGATCTTACTGCCGATACACCACGGCTCCTACGGGTTGGGCCGTTTCGTCCCGAGGAGCTGCAGAAGGTCTGGCCCACACTCGAGGCCTAGGCAACAAAAACGGGCCCGTCATGTTGACGAGCCCGCCAAGTACCCCCTAGGCGACTCGAACGCCTGCACCTGGCTCCGGAGGCCAGCGCTCTATCCACTGAGCTAAGGGGGCCTACGCAACCGTCAGTATAGCACCCGCCAGCGGCCGCCTGCAAATGCTCTAGCGGTGATCGTCGGGCGGGCCATAGCTGCGACGCTTGGGCGCCGCCAGCATCGCCCCGTTGAGGTTCCCCGCCACGGCGACAATGGCCATCATCAGCACAAAGATATTGGGTCCGAGGAAAAAGGCGCCCACCATGGGAACAAAGGCGCCCATGCTGGCCCACAGAGCATGCTTGAGCGGTACGTTGTCGGCGATTTTGGCAACAGCAAAGCCCGAAAGACCACAGAGCACAAAGATGACCAGCATGATGACGGGCTGTCCATAGGCCTCGTAGGGCGCAGCATACTGGGGATGCTGCGCCAAGTACGAGCCACCCAGAGCAACCATCAAGCTCAGCATAAAGTTCAGCCCCAGGCCGCCCAGCAACGTCCACCAGTTGATGCCCTTCATGTTGAACATGTCTTGGAACATGCGAGCAACCCTCCTAAAACGACAAGGCACCGCGGCTTTCCGCGGTGCCCATCAGGTGCGCCCGGCGCGACTCGAACGCGCAACTAACGGCTTCGTAGGCCGGCCCTCTATCCAATTGAGGTACGGGCGCCAATCAGCGAGGCCAAGTCTAGCACAGGGGGTTGGTACTGGCAAATCGCGCCACGTCATAGACCAGGCGGGGAGGCAGGGATTCGAACCCTGGGTAGGGATTAAAGGCCCTACAACCACTTAGCAGGCGGCCCCGATCGTCCACTCCGGCACCTCCCCAACGATCACATATGCGGTTTTCAAGGCGGAGGGAGAGGGATTCGAACCCCCGGATCGTGAGATCAACGGTTTTCAAGACCGCCGCAATCGACCGCTCTGCCATCCCTCCGGGCTTGGGGAGGGCCCTCCAAAGTCAGCGCGAGTATATCAGAGGCAGCAGGCTTTGTCAATCGCACGCATTCAGTTACCTAGAATCGAACCGAATCGGTAGAGCCCACACCGATGATGATGCCCCCGACGGACTCCCCGGGTAACGCGCCATGCCAACCACGATCGGCGACCGGCACGCTTTGGCATTTGACTCGAGGCATCAGCTCGCCAAGGTCAGGCGTACCTTGAGGAGCCTGCGCGGGGATGGCTTC
>JAAYDS010000004.1 GCA_012729155.1 Chloroflexota bacterium
CCGACAAAGAGGGCTGCCCTGCATACGAGGGATCGACTTGCGGCGTCTCGAGATACTCTTGTAGATACCAGGGGTCCTGCGGTGTCAGCGTCGCTGCGATATCATGCAGGTCATCGACATCAAGCTGAGGTGCCACGGTGGTGCGGAACTCGTAAGAGATGCGGCCGGTGCAGCGCGCACGCAACAACGACATGGTGGCTCGTACCGCATCAAGGTCAACCAGACAACCGGCCAGGTCAGTGTAGCGCTCATCAAGCGGCGCCTTGATGTCCATGGCGATGTGATCGACTAGACCCTCATCGAGCAATGTCGCCACGACGCCAGGCCGCGTTCCGTTGGTATCGAGTTTGGTCTCAAAGCCCAGTGCACGGATAGCTCGCAGAAGCTCGACGAGCTCATCGCCCCACAGGGTGGGCTCGCCGCCACTGACACAAACGCCGTCGAGCAGCCCCTGGCGGCTACGTAGCCAGACCAGGAACTGCTCAACAGACACCTCTGGAGTCACGTTGGCGGCATCAATCATCCAGCGATTGTGGCAAAAACCACAGCGCAGGTTACACCCTGCCAGAAAGACCGATGCCGCCAAACGATCGGGAAAGTCGAGCAGTGTCACCCGCTGCAGACCGGCGATAATCATGAGCCAGCTACTGTCTCCCTAGCCTGGACCCGCACCGGCACCGCAAACTCTCGACGCTCATCGTATTCGCTGCGCTTGCCCTTGTTCCACTGTTGCACGGGTCGCAGATAGCCTACCACGCGGCTATAGACCTCGCACGGCTGCGCCGTCTCGCATTTGGGACACTCAAAGTGCTCGCCATTGATGTAGCCGTGCGTCGGGCAGATGCTAAAAGTGGGCGTGAGGGTGAAATAGGGCAACGAGTAGTTGTGCGCGATGCGCCGCACCAGATTCCGAGTCGTCTCGACTGAGGGCAGCTTTTCTCCCAGAAAGACATGCATCACGGTGCCACCCGTGTACTTGGTCTGAAGCCCGTCCTGCCACTCGAGCGCCTGGAAAAGATCTTCTGTGGCGCCTACCGGCAGTTGTGTCGAGTTGGTGTAGTAAGGTGCGCCACCACTCTGGCAGCCTGCTGCCACGATATCAGGGAACTGATCACGGTCGAGCAGAGCAAAGCGATAGCTGGTACCCTCGGCGGGCGTCGCCTCGAGGTTGAAGAGCTGGTCGGTCTCTTCCTGGTATTGATACAGGCGCTCTCGCATAAAGTCGAGCACCCGCTCAGCAAAGGCACGCCCTCTTTCGTCGGTGAGGTCTACGCCCATAAAGTTGAGCAGAGACTCGTTCATGCCATTCAGGCCGATGGTGTTAAAGTGGTTGGCCCAGTAAGAGCCAGTACGCTCCTTGATACCATCCAGGTAGTGCTGCGAGTAGGGATACAGGCCCGCCTCGGTAAAGCGCTCGATGACGCGGCGCCGGATCAGCAGGCTCACCTTGGCAACATCCATCAGCTCAGCCACACGCGACAAATAGTCGGCCTCATCTTTGGCCAGGTAGCCGATGCGCGCCATATTGAGCGTCACAACCCCGATGCTGCCGGTGAGGGGGTTGGAGCCAAAGAGCCCACCACCCCTCTTGAGTAGCTGCGTGTTGTCGAGCCGCAGACGACAGCACATCGAGCGCACATCATCCGGGTTCATGTCCGAGTTCACAAAGTTGGCAAAGTAGGGAATGCCGTACTTGGCCGTCATCTGCCAGACGGCGTCGAGGTTCGGGTTTTCCCAGTCAAAGTCCTTGGTGATGTTATAAGTGGGGATAGGGAACGTAAACACGCGCCCCTTGGCATCGCCCTCCAACATCAATTCGGCAAAGGTGCGGTTGAGAAGATCCATCTCGGCTTGAAACTCGCCATAGGTCTCTTCCTGCAGCTCGCCGCCGATGATCACGGCGTCGTTGGCCACGTTACCCGGCACCTTGAGATCCATTGTCAGGTTGGTGAAAGGCGTCTGAAAGCCGACACGGGTGGGCACGTTCATGTTATAGATGAACTCTTGCAGCGCCTGCCGCACCTCTTTGGGCCCCAGGCCGTCGTGACGGATGAACGGAGCCAGGTAGGTATCGAAACCCGAAAAGGCCACCGCACCGGCCGACTCGCCCTGGATAGTGTAGAAAAAGTTGACAATCTGACCCAGGGCTGTGCGAAAGTGCTTAGGAGGTGCACAATCAACCTTGCCTGGCACGCCGCCAAAACCGCGTAGCAACAGGTCGCGCAAATCCCAGCCACAGCAGTAGACGGCAAGGATGTACAGATCGTGCAGGTGCAGATCGCCGCCGATATGGGCATTGCGCACCTCTTTGGGAAAGAGGCTGTTGAGCCAGTAAGAGCTGTTCACTGCTGAGAAGATGTGATTGTTGAGCCCCTGCAGCGAAAAGCTCATGTTGCTGTTCTCTTTGACGCGCCAATCGAGATGGCCAAGGTAGCCCTCGATCAACTCGTTGGCATCCACCAGAGCGCGAATGTCGCGCAGCTTGTTATGCAGATCACGATAGAGGATATAGCTCTTGGCGGTCTTGGCGTGCCCCAAACGGATCAGCGCGCGCTCGACCAGATCCTGGATATCCTCAACCGAGGGAATGGCCCAATCGCCATACTGCTCATCCAGCATCTCGCTGACCATGTTGGAGACATATACGGCACGATCGCGATCATCGCCCCCCACAGACTGGGCTGCCTTGAAGATGGCGTTCGTGATCTTTTCCTGATCGAACGAGACGACCCGACCATCTCTTTTGCGAACTCGGGTGACGCGCATTGCGGTTGCCATGACCTACCTCCAACACCAGAGACGGAATCACCTCCCCAACCACTGTTACAGTAAGCGGTTCCCGTTGAGGAGGTGTGGCGAAGTGAGCGCCGCTTGCTCACGCATATTCGAACAGCCCCATTATAGCACAGCGAGAGCGCTGACGCAATAGTTCCTGCGCGATCCTCAGCGAATCAGAGTCATACACTAGGGGTAGTGGGTATACTCTCACTTTCACACAACATAGCGCTTGCGCATCAGCCCGCATAACGGGTAAAGCCAGAACGCCTGTTCTACATGTCCCATATTGCAGCAATTCCTGCAGATATCTTGTGGCGCATCAGCGTGTTCGCGCTTTACCGTACATGATGGTAGCGGCAATGCCAGGAGCGTTGTGGCTATTTGCAGCCACAATATGATCCTGCGATAATAGTAGAGTCGCGGCGTTTAGCGCCAACGGCTGTCGTACCCCAATGCTGCGGTCGACACGCAGTTTGTGTGTTGGTGGGATTCCGAGTTTCCCATTCTGCAAAGGAGTCAGTCGATGACCTACACCGTCAAACACGCCAAGCTCAAGGCCTGGATCGCTGAAGTGGCCGAGCTCTGCCAGCCTGATAGCATCTACTGGTGCGATGGTTCGCAGGAAGAGTGGGACCGCTTGACGTCGCAGATGGTGGCCAGTGGCGCCGCCACGTCCGTCCCCAAGCGTCCTAACTCGTTCCTTTTCCGTTCGCAGCCCAGCGATGTGGCGCGCGTTGAGGACCGCACCTACATCAGCTACCCTGAGCAGATCGAGGCTGGCCCAACCAATAACTGGGTCGACCCGACCACCCTCAAGGCAACGATGAAGGATCTCTACAAGGGCTGCATGAAGGGCCGCACCCTTTACGTGATCCCCTTCTCGATGGGCCCCATCGGCGGGCCGGTGTCCAAGATCGGCATTGAGATCACCGATAGCCCCTATGTTGTTGTCAACATGCAGATTATGACCCGTGTCAGCGCCAAGGTGATCGAGGAGCTGGGCGAGGATGGCGAGTTCATCCCTTGCTTGCACTCGGTGGGCGCTCCGCTGCAAGAGGGCGAGCAGGATTTGCCTTGGCCGTGTGCACCAATCGAGCAAAAGTACATCAGCCACTTTCCCGATGAGAACTTGATCTGGTCTTACGGCTCGGGCTATGGCGGCAACGCCTTGTTGGGCAAAAAGTGCCTGGCGCTGCGCATCGCCTCGGCGATGGCCCGTCGCGAAGGCTGGATGGCTGAGCATATGCTCATTCTGCGCCTCACCAGCCCCGAGGGCCGCCAGTACCATATCGCCGGCGCCTTCCCCTCGGCCTGCGGCAAAACGAACCTCGCCATGGTGGTGCCCACGATCGAGGGATGGAAAGCCGAGACGATCGGCGACGACATCGCGTGGATGAAGATCGGCCCAGACGGCCGACTCTATGCCATCAACCCTGAATCGGGCTTTTTCGGCGTCGCCCCGGGGACGTCGTACGACTCGAACCCGATAGCGATGGATACGCTGAAAGAGAATGTCATCTTTACCAACACAGCCCTGACCGAAGATGGCGATGTTTGGTGGGAGGGCATGGATGGCCCCAAGCCCGAGCATGCCACCGACTGGAAGGGCAACGAGTGGACGCCTGCTGAACAGGCTCCCGCTGCTCATCCCAACGCCCGCTTTACCGCCCCAGCCGCGCAATGCCCGGTGATCTCGCCCGACTGGGAAAAGCCCGAGGGTGTGCCCATCGATATCTTTATCTTTGGCGGCCGCCGCGCTAGCGTTGTGCCTCTGGTAACGCAGGCCTTTGACTGGGACCATGGCGTCTTTATGGGCGCCACGGCAGCCTCAGAGACCACCGCAGCCAACATCGGCGCCGTGGGCAATCTGCGGCGCGATCCCATGGCTATGACGCCCTTCTGTGGATACAACATGGGTGACTATTTCCAGCACTGGCTCAACATGGGCGATCGCCTGGGCGACAACGCACCCAAAGTCTTTTACGTCAACTGGTTCCGCAAAACGCCCGAGGGCCACTGGCTGTGGCCTGGTTTTGGCGAGAACAGCCGTGTGCTCAAGTGGATGTGCGAGCGCGTGGACGGCAAGGCCGAGGCTAGAGAGACGCCCATCGGTTGGCTGCCCACCGATGGCGCCCTCGATCTGACCGGCCTTGACATTCCGGCTGAGGACCTCGAAGGGCTGCTCCACGTCGACGTCGACGCCTACCGTGCTGAGATCGCCGACATCGAGGCGCACTTTGCACGCTTTGGTGATCGTCTGCCCGAGCG
>JAAYDS010000171.1 GCA_012729155.1 Chloroflexota bacterium
ATCGGCAGCCGGAACATGGCCCTCGCGGCGCAGCGGGCTGATTGCCCCATCATCTACATCAGCACAGACTATGTCTTTGATGGCGCCAAAGGCGCACCCTACTGGGAAACCGACCGCCCCAACCCATTGAGCGTCTATGCTGCCACCAAGCTGGCAGGCGAGCAACTGGTGCGAGAGCTGACCCCCAAGCACTATGTCACGCGCATCGCCTGGCTGTACGGTGACAGCCCCCGCAACTTTTGCCAGACTGTATTGCGCCTGGCACGCGAGCGTGGCGAGATGACCATGGTCACCGATGAGGTGGGCTCGCCGACCTATGCCCCTGACGTAGCCCGTGCGCTGGCTGCACTGGCCGTCACTGGCGCCTATGGCACCTACCACCTCACTAACAGCGGCGTGTGCTCGCGACACGAGTGGGCCTGCGCCATCCTAGAGCTGGCCGGTCTCGCCCACGTACCGGTGCAGAGGGCGCAGGACTATCAGCGCTCGGCGCGTGTGCCCAAACGGGTCGAGTTGCGCAATACCTTTGGTGCTGCTGCAGGCATCACCATGCGCCCCTGGCGTGACGCACTGGCAGAGTACATGGCCTCGCTGGAGCAAGGCTGACCATGACAGCGCCGCGGGTCGCGGTCATCATCCCCAACTGGAATGGTGCGCATCTACTGCGGCCCTGCCTGACCTCTTTGCTCGCTCAGACATACGACGACCTGGAGATCATCGTCGTCGACAACGCCTCGCACGATGATTCCTTGCAGATGATCGCGACCGAGTTCCCTTCGGTAAGAACGGTTGCGCTGTCTGCGAATGGGGGCTATGCGGGCGGCTGCAATGCCGGCATCGAACAGTGCGAGGCCGAGATCGTCGTCATGCTCAACAACGACACCGAGGCCGAGCCAGATTGGCTCGCCAACCTGGTGGCGGGGCTCGATCGGCACCCTGAGGCGGGCATGGCCACGTCGCGGATCATGCTCTACGACCAGCGTAACATCCTCAACGCGGCGGGCGACATCTATCGCAGCGATGGCACGCCCGACTCGCGCGGTGTTTGGCAACCCTACGGCCCCCCTTTCAACCGCGAAGCTATGGTTTTTGGCGGCTCGGGTGGCGCGCTCGCACTTCGACGCACCATGCTGGACGAGATCGGGCTGTTCGAGGCGGCGTTTTTCATGTATTGTGAGGATGTGGACCTGAGCTGGCGTGCTCAACTGGCCGGCTACCGTTGTGTCTATGTGCCTGATGCGGTCATCTATCACCACCTGAGTGCAACCGGCGGGGGGGCCTTGTCGTCGTATTATGTGGGGCGCAACACCCTATGGACGTTGGCGCGCAACTATCCGCCGCCTTTGCTGCAACGCAACTGGCCTTCCATTGCCAGCGCCCAGTTGCGTATCGCCTGGCAGGCGTTGCGCTCCTTCAGAGGAGCTGCTGCTCGAGCACGATTGCGCGGCATGCTCGCGGGGCTGATTACCATGCATCGCTGGCGGTCCGAGCGTCGTGCGCGCTGGCGCCGCGCACGAGTGACCGCCGATTATGTCAAAGCCATCATGGACTAATGCTGTGAACACACCTTACTTGTCGGTCGTAGTACCCTGCTACAACGAGCACGAGAACCTGGCACATAACGTGCTGGAAGAGATGCATGCCTATCTGTCTCGTCAGCCATACAGCTATGAGGTGATCATCTCAGACGACGGCAGCTCGGACAATAGCCGCGAGATCGTGCAAGAGCGGTTGCCTGGCCTCCCGCAGTTCCGGCTGCTGCAGAACCCCCACGGGGGCAAGCCTGCGGCCGTATGGTCTGGCATTCAGGCCGCCCGCGGTGAAATCGTCCTCTTTACCGATATGGATCAATCGAC
>JAAYDS010000172.1 GCA_012729155.1 Chloroflexota bacterium
GCTACGATGCCAATCGCGCCCGGGCAGACGCTGCTGCAAAAAAGCAGCGATCTCGATGGTGGTGGCCGCAAAGGGATGGCGTGCCACCCGCGCGCGCGGTGGCTCTACGCCCGCCTGAGCCACGCGTTCGGCCCACACGAAAAAGAGCTTTGCCTCATCAAAGGCCGGGCTCGCTATCCAGGTGCCATGTACGATCGCCCTCATCTACCCTCGCTGCAATGGCGATTCAGCAATAGAGGATGATACACCGCTTTCGGCACCCAGGCAACTGTGCCCACCAGCCCTTGACGCGGTCTCTTGGCCCACTAGAATGACGCTGACTGTACTGAAAGGAGCATAACCATGACGATACGGGCCGGCGTCGTCGGCGCGGGAATCCTTGGCAGCCAGCACGCAGCGTTTCTCGCTGCGCAACCCGAGGTCAAGCTCGTTGGCGTGGCCGACATGCGACGAGAAGTGGCCGAGCGCGTGGCCACACCGCTGGGCGCCACGGCATACGGTTCGCTGGCAGAGATGGCCACCCAGTGCCTGGACCTGGTGGTGGTAGCCACGCCTGATCCGCTGCATCTACAGCCCTGCCTCGATGCCATCGAAGCAGGTGTGCCCTGCATTATCGAGGAGAAACCCCTCGCCACCACCCTGGATGATGGCCGCCGCCTGATGGAGGCTATCGAGCGGCATGGCACGCGCTTTTTCGTCAACTATGCCAACCGCGCAGCCACACTCGACATCGCCACGGGCTATGTTCTGCAGCAAGGCCTGCTGGGAGAGCTGGTCTATGGCGAGGCGCGGCTTGACGACAACATCTCTGTGCCCACGCAGATGTGGGGAGGGCGCTCGCGTGACTGGGCTGCTGGCTCGTCGACGGCTCACTTTTTGCTGAGTCACGTCGTTGACCTGCTGCATTGGTATCTCGCACCAGCGCGGGTCACCGAGGTGTACGCCATCGCGCAGCAGAAGGTGTTGGGCAACACACCAGACGTGTATGACGCGTACCTCACCTTTGACAGTGGCGCCAAAATCCGCGTCAAGGCCGAGTGGATCAAACACATCGACGAGCTGGTCGAGTTCTACATGTGCTTCTCAGGCAGCAAGGGCACGCTCATCTACAACAAACGCGGCGGGTTTAACACAAGCGCCGGTTGGCGAGCGAATCTGTCGCCCGAGGTGAGCGCTCAGGAGCTGCTCGAGCACCGCGAGAGGCTGGGCGAACGCGGCGTCGAGATGCGCGCTCTGGTGCATCGCCCTGCGCCGGCCACCGCCACCCTGAGTGCCGGCGGCGCCACAGACATGCACTCGCTCGAGTTCCAGGGCTTGGGCTATGGAGAAACGATGTCACTCTGCCGCAGCTTTGTGGATGCCATTCTGGATGACACCCTCACACCCTCGTCATGGAAGGGTCATGGCCCTGTGCCTACCCACGTTGACGGCTGGCGGCAAACTCAAGTGGTGTGCGCCATCGTGGCCTCGGCGGCCAGCGGCCGCGTCGTCAGCATCGAGGAGTGATCGCCATGAGCACGTTGGCAGACCTGTTCGTCTCGCTGGATGCGACCGAGATCGCTGCTGGGTTCCAGTTCACCGAAGGGCCCGTGTGGCACCCCGATGGGTTCCTGCTGTTCAGCGACATCCCCGCAGCTATCATCTACCGCTTTGAGCCAGACCGGCAGCCACAGCCCTGGAGGCGTAACAGCGGCAACTCGAACGGGCTCACCTTCGACCGTCAGGGCCGTCTGCTAGCCTGCGAGCATGGCAACCGCCGTGTATCGCGCACCGAGGCCGATGGCGCAGTTGTGACGTTGGCCGACCGCTACGAGGGCAAGCGCCTCAACAGCCCCAACGATATCGTCGTGCGCAGCGACGGCGCTGTCTACTTTACCGATCCGCCCTATGGCATCGAGCCTGAGCAGCAAGAACAGCCCTGTAACGGCCTCTACTTGCTGACGGCCGACGGTGAACTGCGCCGGTTGGTCGATGACTTTGGGCGGCCGAACGGGCTGGCCTTGGCGCCCGATGAACATACGCTGTATGTCGACGACTCGCCGCGCCGCATAATCCGCGCGTTCGACGTGATGCCCGACGGCGGGCTCTGCAATGATCGGCTCTTTGCTGACCTGTCATCACCCGACCAGGGTAGCCCAGACGGCATGAAGGTCGATGCTGAAGGGCGCATCTACTGCACTGGGCCGGGTGGCCTCTGGGTGTATGCCGTCGATGGGGCGCTGGTCGGGATCGTGCGCCTGCCGCAGCAGCCAGCCAACCTGGCCTTTGGCGGCCACGACCTGCGCACGCTGTACATCACCGCACGCACGGGGCTCTATTCGCTAACTACTCGCACGCCAGGCCTGCCGGTGTTCTGGTAGCACTCAGAGGCCCGAGCATAGCTCGGGCCTCTGAGTTGTTCTAGGGTTGGATGACCGTCCCATCCCAGGCACGCACCTCGGGCCAGGCGCCATTGTACCGATCCTCGGGGAAAGGATACCGGGCGGCCAGCGCCTCGTCGAGTTCCACGCCCCACCCTGGCCGGTTGTTGGGCCACATGCAGCCGTGGTGCACCTCGGGCGTGCCGGGGAACACCTCGCGCGTCTCATCGCGAAAGAGCGCCAGCTCCTGGATGCCAAAGTTGGGGATGGCGAGATCGAGATGCATGTTAGCCGCATGCCCCACCGGAGAGACGTCGCCTGGGCCATGAAAGGCGGTGCGCACGCCCATAAACTCGCAAAAGGCGGCTAGCTTGCGCGCCATGCTGAACCCGCCAATGTCTGAGATGTGCACCCTGATAAAGTCGATCAGTCGCTGCTGGATCATCGGCACATACTCGGCCCGGTTAACGTACAGCTCGCCCATGGCCAGCGGCGTGGCGCACTGTTGGCGCACCTGCGCAAAGTAAGCATTGTCCTCAGGGGCGAACAGGTCCTCGAGGAAGAACAGACGATAGGGCTCGAGGGCCTTGGCCAGCCACACGCCCAGGATCGGTGGAATGCGCTCGTGCACATCGTGCAGCAGCTCGACATCATCGCCCAGGGCCAGCCGCAGGTGGTCGAACAGCCTGGGCACTGTGTGCACATAAGCGGTGGGCTCCCAGGTGCGCGTCTGCGTCGGGTCGAGGGCCGCCATTCCCCCAGGGCCACGGCTGCCATAGGTGCTCATGCCCGAGATGCCCACCTGACAGCGCACGTGGCGGAAACCCTGTTCCACGTAAGCGCGCGCCCGCTCCTCGACCTCGGCAAAGGTGTCGCCCGAGGCATGGACGTACACGGGCACC
This sequence comes from Chloroflexota bacterium, assembly GCA_012729155.1. Taxonomy (GTDB): domain Bacteria; phylum Chloroflexota; class Anaerolineae; order UBA1429; family UBA1429; genus JAAYDS01. The sequence goes on from JAAYDS010000172.1 coordinate 3,263, forward strand.
GCCTCGCGGCATTTGCCCCCCAGAAGCTGATAGACCGGCAGCCCAGCCACCTTACCCTTGATGTCCCACAGCGCCTCATCCACGCCACTCAAGGCGTTATTGAGCACCGGTCCACTGCGCCAATACGAGCTGACGTAGGCTGCCTGATAAAAGTCTTCGATGCGCGATACATCACGGCCAATGGCAAAAGGCTTCAGATAGTGCTCGACGGCGGCCGCCACGGCCAATGGGCGCTGCGTAAAAGTGGCGCAACCCAGCCCGTAGAGGCCGGGTTGATCGGTGATGACCTTGACCACCACAAGCCTGATGCCGTTAGGCGCCGTCAAGATCACCTGCACGTCACGAATCCGAATCACCGGCATACCATCGCTAGACATCCGCAATGCTCCTCTGGTTGATGTGGCCATGATAGGCCGCAGAAAGGTCAGCTGCAACCACGGCCTGGGCCTTCCGCATCAACGCTGGCTGTGGTAAGCTAGTGATAAGAAGGAGGCCCTATGCCGCACAGCCCCATCTTTCACCTGCTTTGCGATGTGCCGCACCTGGACCCATCCATGACCCTTGAGCCCGTGCTCGATAGGCTGTGTGGAGAAGAACGCCCCCGGCTCTATCGTTACCCCACGATACAGGCCGAGGCACAGCTCCAGCGTACCTTTGTCGCAGCGCAGGCCGATGGTGGCATTGTGGTGCACAGTCTGGTCGCAGATGACCTGCGCCTGCGCGCCAGCACGCTAAGTCGTCTGATGAACGTGCCCGCTATCGACCTGGTGGGGCCGATGATCGCGCGCCTGACCGACCTGATGGGCATCTCGCCGCACAAACGGCCAGGGCTATACCACGAGATGACCGAAGAGTACTTTCGCCGCATTGAGGCGATCGAGTTCGCAGTGGCCCATGATGACGGCTTGCGCCCCAGCGAGTTGGATCGGGCTGAGATTATCCTCACCGGCGTGTCGCGCACCAGCAAGACCCCGTTGAGCATGTATCTGGCCACCCATGGCTGGCTGGTGGCCAACGTGCCGCTCGTCGATGGCATTGCGCCACCCCAGACGCTCTTTGGCGTCGACCGGCGCAAAGTGTTCGGCCTCGCCATCCGTCCTGACCGACTGGTCCTATTGCGTCAGGTGCGCCTTACCCGTCTTGGTATGACGGCCTCACACGACTATGCCGAGTTCAGCGTCATCCAGCGCGAACTGGCCTTTGCGCGGCAGATTCACGCCCGTGGTGGCTGGGAGGTCATCGATGTGACAAGCAAGTCAATCGAGGAGAGCGCAGCCGAGATCCTCTCGCTACATCAGCAAAACTTTGCCGCTGTCGAGTGAGCAGCCTGGCTCAGCCGATATTTGTCCAGGCGTACCCCGAACGTATAATGCCTGCACGCTCGGGCGTTGTGGGAGGCTAGAATGTTAAAGACGCATACGTGTGGGCAGCTCAGGGCCACCGAAGCCGGTGAGACGGTATCTCTCGCAGGCTGGGTGCATCGTCGACGCGACCACGGTAACGTGGTGTTCATCGACCTGCGAGATCGGTTTGGGGTTACGCAGGTGGTGCTGAACCCGCAGCGTTCGGCTGATGCCCACCGCCTCGCCAACGCCATCCACAACGAGTACGTCGTCGCGGTCACTGGGACGGTGGCGCGACGCCCAGAGGGTATGGAGAACCCTGCCATGCCCACCGGCGAGATCGAGGTATTGGCCGATAGTGTCACCGTGCTGAACGAAAGCAAAACCCCGGTCTTTTACATCAACGAGGACGCCGAGGTCGACGAAGCCTTACGCCTGCGCTATCGTTACCTCGACTTGAGGCGACAGCGCATGCAGCGGAATATCATCTTGCGCCACGAGGTGGTGCGCTTTATCCGCAACTACCTTTGCGAGCGTGCCTTTATCGAGATCGAAACGCCTATCTTGATCAAGTCTACCCCCGAAGGCGCCCGCGACTATGTGGTGCCCAGCCGGCTGCACCACGGCAAGTTCTATGCGCTGCCCCAGTCTCCGCAGCAGCTCAAGCAGTTGCTCATGGTGTCTGGCTTTGAGCGCTATTTTCAGATCGCGCGCTGCTTTCGCGATGAGGACCAACGCTCCGACCGGCAACCCGAGTTCACCCAGCTCGACCTGGAGATGTCGTTCGTCGACCGCGAGGACATCCTGGGGCTGATCGAGCCCATGTTCATCGAGCTGACCGAGACGGTAGGCCACAAGCAGATACTGCACAAGCC
>JAAYDS010000173.1 GCA_012729155.1 Chloroflexota bacterium
GCAACCGACACAGAACGCCCCTCTGACCGAGGGGCGTTCTGCATTTCACCCAGCTAACAGGTTATCCACAGATGATACTATCTCCTGTGGATGGCCTGCAGAAACTGTGGACAACCTGAGGATGGGCTAGCCCTGACGACTCGCTCTGAGCATCTCGCGCAACTTGGTCACCACCAGATCGATGGCCACAGTGTTAAAGCCCCCCTCGGGGATGATGACGTCGGCATACCGCTTGCTCGGCTCGACGAACTCGAGGTACATCGGTCTGACCGTCTCCAGATATTGCCGTACCACCGAACCAAGGGTGCGGCCGCGCTCCTCGAGGTCGCGCCGCAGGCGGCGAATAAAGCGCACATCGGCGTCCGTCTCGACAAACAACCGCAGGTCCATAAGCTCGCGCAGGCGAGCATCCTGAAAGACCAGGATGCCCTCGACGATGACGATCTCGGCGGGCTCCAGCCGTTCGGTTTGCGTCAGCCTGGCGTGGTGGCTAAAGTCATACACGGGCACCTGCACGGGTTCGCGCCGCAAGAGCGCCTCTAGATGCGCGATCATCAGCGCGTTCTCCAAAGAGTCGGGGTGGTCATAGTTGATGGCCTGGCGCTGTTCGGGCGTCAGGTCGCTGCGATCGCGATAGTAGGCATCATGATGCAGCACAGTGACGTCGGGCGTGCCGAGCGCCTGGATGATCTGTTCGACCACGGTGGTCTTGCCCGAACCGCTGCCACCCGCCACCCCCACAACAAACGGCCTGCTGTGCATGCGCCCTCCAACCCTGGCAGAGCTATCGATAGCACCAGTCTAGTCGCGTCAGCCAGGCGGGCCAACCACCCACCCATCGAGGTCGATACTGTGGCAGAGCAATTGCGCATCACCCCCGAGCTCAGCATCCCCCTGAGCGAGATCGAGCTGCGCTTTACGCGCAGCGCCGGCCCAGGCGGGCAAAAGGTCAACAAGACCTCGACCCGTGTCGAGCTACGCTTTGATGTGGCACGCTCAGCCGCCCTCAACCAGGTGCAGCGTGAGCGCCTCCTACAGCGGTTGCGCGGCCAGCTCGAAGGCGACGGCGTGCTGCACCTCACCGCAAGCAGCTATGCGAGCCAGTGGCGCAACCGACAGGATGCCCTCGAGCGGCTGCGCATCGTGTTGGCCAGAGCGCTACACGTGCCCAGGCGCCGCATCCCCACGCAGCCCACCCGCGCGTCTATCGAGCGGCGCCTGGCCACAAAGCGCCGGCGAACTGCCACCAAGCGCCAGCGGCGCGTCGATCCCGGCGATTGGTAGCCAGTGGTTACCTCAGGTAAACTGAGGTAACCCTGACGAGAGGAGCCGCATGCCCGCCCTGGTTGCATTTGCCAGTCTGCCATTTGGCGTCGCCGGTGGCCCCTACGAGGTCAACACCGTCTACGGCATCAAAACGGTGCACGTCACGGCACAGACCTACACGCCCTTTCTGACGATCGCCTCGCACCCCGCAGCAACGCGGGTGCTGGCTGCACAAGATCAGGCCGAGGGGCTGACCTCGTACAGCTGGTACGACCACCCTTTTGTGCTACGCGTGGTGTTTGGGCGCAACATCGCGTCGCTGGGCTCGATCAACTCGAGCGGCACCATCGTTCAGTCCCTAACCCCTGGAGCCGACTGGCGCAGTGAGCGCTTTGACGCGCAGCGCGATGCCTTTGCCACCGAATCGCTGGCCGCGTTCAACAACTTTGTCGCCGTCGTGCGCGGAAAGGCCAAGCTCTACCACGTGTTTGACCTGCGGCGCGACGATATCGACGTCACCGTGCGCTCTGAAGATGGCACAGTGCTGACACCCGACCCTCTACAGGCCGAACTGATCGAGCAAGAAGAAGCCCTGGGTGAGCGCTTTGACCTGGCCCGTGAGAGCGAGCAGTGGTATGAGGAGCTGCGCCTGGGGCTGGCCCACGAGGAGCCTGTTGGCCTCGCAGACGACCTCTTGATCGAGGCCGAACGCGCCCTGGCGCAACGCTTTCCACGGCAGGCCATCGCCACTTGCCACACCACCATCGAGGCGGCCGTTTCGATGCTGCTGACCTATGGCATGCAGCGGCAGGGGCTCGCTGATGGCGAGATCGATCATGCCCTCTCAACACGCAGCCTCACATCCAAGCTCGAGGCGCTCTTGCGGCGCTACTCGGGCTTTAGCCTCAAACGCGACAACCCCGAGCTCTGGCTCAGGTTCAACGAGATCAACGACCTGCGCAACGACATCGTGCATCGCGGTCTGCGCCCCACACACGACGACGCGGCCTACGCTATCCAGGTGACGCGCAACATCCTGCGCTGGCTCAAGATGGTGCGCGGCCGCAACCGCTAACCCTCGCCTCACTGCCGTTTGGATCGAGCCCCCCCAGGGGGTACAATAGCATGGTTCACATTGCGATAGTGGGGGCTCTATGGATCGGCCCTCATCGCGGACGATGAATCGTCTGTAGACATACATAGGAGGATGGGGGCTATGCCAGAAACCGTTGTTTTGCAGGCCTCGCCACGCGAAAGCGCCAAGGCCAAGGCGCTGAGGCGCGAGGGCTGGGTGCCAGGCGTCATCTATGGCCGCGGCTCTGAGGCCACGTCGCTGCAGTTTACCCAGGCGCAACTAGAGAGGGCCGTGCTGCATGCAGGCACCAACCGCCTGCTCACCCTCAGCATCACTGGCGAAGAGGGCACACAGATGGCCCTCTTCCGCGACGTGCAGCGAGACCCGGTCTCGCGCGCCATTCTGCATGTGGATCTCTACAGCGTGGTGGCAGGCCAGGTCATCACCAGCACGGTGCCCGTTGTGCTGGTTGGTGAGGCGCCTGTGACACAGGAGGGCATGTCGGTCAGTCAGCTCGTCTCAGAGCTGGATATCGAGTGCATGCCACAAGACCTGCCGAACGCCATCCACGTCGACGTCTCGGTGCTGGTCGACGAGAACTCGGCCATCGCCTTTAGCGACCTGGACATTCCCCTGGGTGTGACCGTGCTCAACCCTCCTGATGGCGACATCGTACGCGTCTATGTGCCACGTGCGGTTGAGGAAGAGGAAGAGGTCGAAGAGCCAATCTTGGGCTACGGTGAGGCCGCTAGCGAGAGCGATGCAGCAGATGCCGCCGAAGGCGCCGAGGCCGAGTAGGCCTTGGCTCCGCACATCCTTACCACCACGGAACAGGCCCAACCCGGGCCTGTTCTCTTTTGACTGACGGTCGTGCGCAAGCGCGCGGTACCATGCTCGGCTCACACCGGTCGCCAATTGCCGCGCAAGACGCCGGCGTGCTATAATCAAGTACAAGGCAAGTCGCTGCCAAGTCAGGAGGAAATAGATGTCTGGTCATAGCAAATGGGCCACCATCAAGAGGGCCAAGGGAGCCAACGACGCCAAGCGTGGCGCGATGTTCACCAAGCTCGGCCACGAGATCGCACTCGCGGCACGAGAGGGGGGACCTGATCCGGACAGCAACTTTCGCCTGAGGATCGTCCTTGACAAGGCTCGCGCAGCCAACATGCCCAAAGATAACATCGAACGCGCCGTCAAACGCGGCGCGGGAGATGGTGGTGAAGGCGGCGGCCTCGAAGAGTACATCTACGAGGGCTATGGGCCCAACGGCTCGGCCATCATCTTGCAGGCCCTGACGGACAACCGCAACCGCACCGTGGCCGAGGTGCGCCACGTCTTTTCGCGGTTCGGCGGCAACCTGGGCGCCGATGGCTGCGTGGCCTGGATGTTCGAGCGCAAAGGCGTTATCCTCGTCGATCCCAAGGATGAGGACCCCGAGGAGATCATGCTGGTGGCCATCGATGCCGGCGCCGATGATGTGCAGGTGAGCGATGGCGAGGTAGAGATCACCACCGCCCTGCAAGATTTCAAGGTCGTGCTCGATGCCATCGTCGAGGCGAGCTATGACGTCGAGAGCTCGTCCATCGAATGGGTGCCCAACACGCGCATCGACATGACAGAGGCAGAGACCATCCGCAATCTCAAGCTGGTCGAGGCCCTCGAGGACCTCGATGACGTCCAAGAGGTCTTTACCAACCTCAACATCTCTGACGAAGTGATGGACAAGTACCAGGCGGCCTGAGCCGATATGCTCATCCTGGGCCTCGATCCTGGGCTTGCCACCACCGGATACGGGCTCGTGGAGGGTGAGCACGGTGATATCCGCGCGATCACCTATGGGGTGATCACCACGCCGGCAGGCACCCCCATTGGGGAGCGGCTGGCACAGCTGCATCGTGGCGTCACAGAGCTCCTCGAACGCTACCAGCCTGAGGCTGCGGCGGTCGAGGAGCTGTTCTTTGCCACCAACGCGCGCACGGCCATCATGGTGGGCGAGGGCCGCGGTGTGATTCTGCTGGCGCTGGCTCAGGCGGGTGTGTCTGTCGCCGAGTACACGCCGCTACAGATCAAACAAGCTGTGACGGGCTATGGCCTGGCCGACAAAGTGCAGGTGCAGCAGATGGTGCAGCTCCTGCTATCGCTCGAAAGCCCACCTCGCCCCGATGACGCCGCCGACGCGCTGGCGGCGTCGATCTGCCACTATCATGCCTGGCGCTACACCGAGTTGGCGCAGAACGCGGAGTAAAGCATGATCGCAAGCCTGTCGGGCCAGGTGCAGATGCGTGAAGAAGGCGCGCTGGTGATCGCAGTTGAGGGCGTGGGCTATCGCGTACACGTGACGGCCAGCGTTATCGACAGTGTGCCCCATGTGGGCATGCACATCGAGCTGATCACCGAGCTGATCGTGCGCGAGAACGAGCTGGCCCTGTATGGCTTTGGCTCGGCCGAGGAGCGCGACTTGTTCAGATCGCTGCTGACGGTCAGCGGCGTGGGGCCGCGCACGGCGCTGGCGGTGCTCTCAACCTTTTCGCCCGAGACCTTGCGCGGCGCCGTGGCCCACGATGATGTGGCTGCGCTCACCCGCATCCCAGGCATCGGCCGCAAGACGGCGCAGCGCCTGGTGCTAGACCTCAGAGACCGCATCGGCGTGCCGACACAAGCCTGGCAGCCGACTTCGGTGTCTCAGGGAGATGTGGATGTGCTCAACGCGCTTACTGCGCTCGGCTACAGCCAGGCCGAGGCGCAGGCCGCGCTGGCCGCCATCCCTTCTGACGCCGAGACGCTGGACGCGCGCATCCTCGCCGCGCTGCGCTCGCTGGGTGGCTAGCTGGCCAGCCCCTGCATCCAGGCGATCACGTTGGGCAGCACGCCCGCTACCAACAAGAAGAGGGTCATCGCCAGCAACAGCACGCCCAGCCAGACCGGCTCACGACGGCTCCCCGGAGGCGGCGTTGGCCCCCACGAGGCAATGACGATACGCGCCAGGCCCCACACTGGCCCCAGCGTGCCCATGGCCCACAGAGATGACCACCAGGGGTTCGTCATGGTCAGCCCCAGAATGGCATTACGGCTGGCAAAACCCGCCATGGGGGGGAGGCCCGAAAGCGACATGCCGGCCAACAGAACGGCCGTCAAGGTCAGAGGGGCGCGGCTAAAGGCGCCGTTCAGCGCGTGTACATCATCAGACCCAAAGCACTTGGAGAGCACGCGGGCCGCTACCCACAACGCCGCGCAGGCCACCGCGCGATAGGCCAGATGCTGCGCCGCCAGGTCTACACCATCGAGCGGCGCCGCGCCCATGGCCAGAGCCGCCACCCCAAGGTCGGCCATGGCGGCATAGCCTACCACAGCGCACAGGCGCCGTGGCAACAGCGCGCCCACTGCGCCAAAGCAAAAGGTCAGCAGCCCACCCCACCGCAGCACAATGGGCAAGAGCTCTCGCCCCGCCAAACCGCTCAGCTCGCTCATGCGCAGCGAGGCAATGACGCCCAGCGCGCACACCGCCAGAAAAGCCCCCGTTGGCCGTTCGACGCGACCGAGCGGCGGCGCCCAGAACCCAAAGGGGAACAGCCCCAGCAGCAACGCCATGCCGAAAAGGGCTGCCGGCCGCCCGATGGCACCAACCGACAGCGGATGCTCTAGACGCGAGGCCTCCACCGTCCAGCCGGCCAGCAGCAACATCAGTGTGCCGCACAACAGCACAATCACCGTGCGCATGGTCAGCTCGCTCGTGTTGGGCGCCAGCAGGCAAAAAGCCACGCCGATCACAGCGATGCTCAACATGGCACCGGCCAGTTGGGCGCTGCCAGCGCAAAGAGCCGCCACCAGAAAACCAAAGGTTCCCAGTGAGCCAGGCCACACCAACGCACTCTCTTGCACAAAGGCGCCACCGGCCATCAGCAACGCCAACCCCACGGCCAGAAAACAGACATAGGGAGCGTGGGCCGCGCTCAAGTTCAGCGAGCGCCCCAGCAGATCGATCGGCGCGCTGCGGGCTACCATGGGGGCCGTGACGGCCAGCGCCAGGTAGATCAAGGCTGCCACAGGCGCCGCGACCTGACGCGCCCGGCGCACCGGCCAAAGCAGCAGCGCGCCCACAAACGGCACAGCCAGCCATACGGTGAGCGGCATCACCCCTCCTCTGCCTCGGCCAGCTGCTCTAGCTGCTGCTCTGACAGCACCGCGACGGTCAGCACCAGGCCGATCTCGAGCAGGCTGAGCAGTGCGATCATCAGCAGGCCGTTGTCGAGGGTGAGAAAGGCCATCTGAAAGCCATTCAGCGCCGTCACCGCGGCCATGCCCTGGCCCAGCACGGTTGGCTCGATGACGATCAGCAGCAGGCCAGCCAGCAGCAACCAGTAGCAGCCAAGCGTCACCTGAGCCGAAAGCCCCGGCAGAGGGAACGAGCGGTACAGGCCGAGCGCCACAAAAGCCGCCAGCGCCATGCTAAAGAGCCCATAGAGCCCCCCCATGCGCACCAGAGGACTGACCCCACCAACAACCCGCTGCCGCTGGACGTGCGCCAACGAGCTCGCCGAGAGAAAGAGAATCATCAGTGCCGCCAGGGCTACTGCCACCTGACCGTAGAGCACCGGCCGCAAGAGCAGCGGCCCCACCATCAGCAGACGCAGCGTGTATTGGATGGCCAGACCCACCACCGCTGCTCGGCGTGCCGTCACCGCCACGAGGGCCGTAGCAAGCCCCAAGAGCAGCGCAAGTTGGGTGGTGGTCAGCATACTGATGTTCATAGGCCGGCCTCAAGCGCCACCAACAGCAGCGCCAGCGCACACAGCAAGCCCCAGGCCATCAGCAGGCGCTCTTCGACCACCTGCGCTAGCCCATAGAGCCGCTCAGCTATCTGCTGCTGCGCCGTGTCGAGCCACAGCACAGCACCCTCCCATGAGCCCTGCCAGACCGGGCGCACGCGTTCGCGCCAGCGGCTGGTGCGCGCCTGCGCCCGCACCGCAGCGGGCCAAAAGGCCAGCCCGAGCCCAAGCAGAGCAGGTAGTAGCGCCAACGACAGGCCCCACAATACGGCCCCCTGCATTTCGCCACCGAACCAGCCCAGGCTCGGTAACACCACAAAGGGTGCCACACCCAAAGCGAGAGAGAGCAACGCAAGCATAGCCCCCAAACCCCAGGCAACCCAGTCTCTCGGGGGCATCGAAACGTCACGCGTACTGACCCATGGCAGGGCGATCAGTGCAGTCACCCAGCAGGCCAGCAGGCCGGCAACCACCTGCCAGAACACCAGCCAGCCATCGCCAAACGAGAGGCTAGCGGCGAGCACCCGCCAGCGCGCCACCAGCAGCCCGCCGGGCAACAGCCCCGCCAGCGCGCCCACGGCGATAATGCTGGGCAGCCGGTACCAGCCCACGCCCTCTGAGCGCTCCAGCGCCACCAGCGCCGAATAGGCGAGCACGGCGCCCACCAGCGCCACCACCGCGCTGCCATGGCCTGGGTCGCCCTCGAGGACCGCGGCCAACCAGGCCACGCCAAAGGTCAGCCCATAGAGGGCATCGAGAGCGCGCCCGCGAGGCCCCCACAGCGCTGTCGAGAGCCCGCCAATGAGCACCGCCAGCCCCCCCACCACAAGAGACAGGGTCAGGGTTGCGGGGCTGCTGGTCACAGGGCCAGGTAGCCGCTGCAGCAAATGCGCCGCGGTGACCGTGCAGGCCGCCATCGTTGGCCAGCGCAAAGCGGGGTAGCCCAGCAATAACCCGCCAAAGCCCACTCCAAATACGGCCGCGCCAACCACCCAGCGAGGCGTCGTCAACCCCTGTGCCAGCCGCAACGACCCAGCCGCTATCAGCCCCAGCAGTGTCAATGCCGCCAACATGGACACAAGGCCAAAGACGGCGAACGGGCTGCGCGAGCCGGCCGGCAAGGCGCCCTCGACCCACACAATGGCAATACATAGCAAGCCCGCCGACAGCGCCAGCGCCTGCGCGTTGACCGCCGCCAGGCAGGCCAGCGACACCGTCACCAACAGCGCCTCGGGCGCCATGCGACGATCCTCACGCGGTGTAACCTGATGGGCCAGCGTGGCCAACAGCAACACCGCCGCGCCCAAACGCGAGGCGCCATCCCACGCCAGCTCAAGCCTGGCCGCAGACATGCCGCCCGGCACCAGCGTAGCCTCGGCACTGGGCAGCAGCAACGCCACTATCAGCACCGCCGCATTGGCCCCCAGGTATGACCGTCGGGCCCAGGTTGCCTGGCCACTACGCCTGACGGCATACCAGGCCCCCACTGACAGCACAGCCAACATTGCAGGAAGCAGGGGAAGCAGCATCCTACCTCGGTCTATGATCTGGCGCGATTCTAGCACGGTTCAGCGCTGGCCAACAATCAGCACCTTCAGGCACCCTCACGCCTTGCATACACCCTGGACGGGAGTATAATGCACAGGGTTGGAGCGAGACGCTCCCCAGATGATTGAGACCCAAAGAGGAGGATATGATGCGCACCAGACTTTTCGCTGCTCTGGGTGTGCTGCTGGCGCTAGCGATGGTGCTTAGCGGCTGCACTCAGCCCACGCCAACGCCGGTGCCTGCAGCGCCGACGGCCAAGCCGGAGGCTGAGGCCCCTGCTGCTACACCAGAGCCTGAGGTTGTCAAGGTGGGCCTGGTGACCGACATGGGCGGCGTAGACGACCTGTCGTTTAACCAGACCTCTTGGAAGGGCGTCCAAGACGCTATCGAGCAGTTTGGCGTAGAAGGTACCTATCTCGAATCGCAGCAGCAGACCGACTATGCCAAGAATATCACCGAGTACCTGCAGCAAGGCTCCGACCTGATCATCACGGTGGGCTATCTGCTGGGCGAGGATACGGCCAACTTTGCCAAGGCCAACCCAGATGCCAAGTTCGCCATCGTCGACTTTGCGTATGACGAGACGATGCCCAACGTGCTGGGCCTCACCTACGCCACCGATCAGGCCACCTTCCTGGCTGGCTACCTCGCCGCGGGCATGACCAAGACCGGCGTGGTGGGCACCTTTGGCGGCATCGAAATCCCCTCGGTGACCATCTTTATGGATGGCTTTGCCCAGGGTGTGTGGCAATACAACCAGGTGCATGGCACCAACGTCAAGGTCCTCGGCACCGACTATTACGTGGGCAACTTTGAGTCCACCGACGATGGTCGCCGCGCCGCCGAGAGCCTGATGGACGAGGGCGCCGACATCATCATGCCCGTGGCAGGCCCTGTGGGCAACGGAACTGCGGCCGTGCTGCAAGAGCGCGGTGGCATGATGATCGGTGTGGACGCCGACTGGACCCTCACGGCGCCGCAATATGCAGATGTCGTGCTCGCTTCGGTGCTCAAGAATATGGACGTCTCGGTTCAGGGTGTGATCGAGCAGGTGGTCGAAGGTACCTTCACCGGCGGCACCTACGTGGGCACCCTGGCCAACAACGGCGTGGGGCTGGCACCCGGCTCCATGGAAGACGCCATCCCCGCTGAGCTCAAGGCCGAGGTCGATGAGCTGCGCAAGCAGGTCATCGCCAAGCAGGTCTGGACCGGCTGGGGCGAGGCCCCCACTGGCGTCGAGACGGGCGTGGTGCTGGGCGAGTCGGTCAACCTGGTGTTCTGGCACAACCAGGCGCCAGACAGCTTCCGCGGTGAGCTCCTCGACGAGATCATCGCCGACTTTGAGTCCAAGTACCCCGAGATCAATGTGATCGCCACCTACCAGGGCGACTATACCAGCCTCTACAAAAAGCTCGTGGCAGCCATCGCCGCCGGCGGCACGCCCGATCTGGCCGTGTCCTATCCTTCGATGGTCTCGGACTATCTCAAGGCCGGTGTGGTGCAAGAGCTGGATCCGTACATCAATGACGCCGAGCTCGGCCTCACCGCCGAAGACCTGTCCGACATCTACCCAGGCTACCTGGCCGAGGGGCGCTTCCCCGCATACGGCAACAAGTACTATACTTTCCCGTTTGCCAAGAGCGCCGAGGGCATGTGGTATAACCTCGATCTCTTGAAAGAGGCCGGCTACGACGCCCCGCCCAAGACCTGGGCAGAGTTCGAAGAGATGTGCCTGGCCGTCACCGAACAGACAGGCAAAATCGGCTATGCCTACTATGAGAACGCTTCAACGCTCGACAGCTGGCTGTTGAGCCGTGGCACGGCTCGCACCAACGCCGACCAGACCGAGGCCATCTTTAACGATGCCGAGGCCGTCGAGACGCTTGAGATGATGAAGCGCCTGATCGACGCCGGCGCCGCCGTCAAGCCCGAGGGGTCGTACGCCGACCAGGCCGAGTTTGGCAAGGGGAACGTGGCCTTTACCTTTGGCTCGACCTCTGGCACGTTCTACTACCAGCAGGCCGTCGAAGAGAGTGGCAATCTGGTCAAGGAATACGGCCACACGCTGCCGCCGCAGTTGAACCCCGACAAGCCAGGCACCGTGCTATACGGTGGCAGCCTGGTGATGTTCAAGACGACCGAGGCCAAGCAAAAGGCCGCCTGGTTGTTCATGAAGTTCTTTAGCTCGACCGAGCAGACCGCCAAGTGGGGCAGCGCCTCTGGCTATATGCCCGTACGCGCTTCGGCAGCCGCCCTGTTGGACGACTACTTTGCCGAGAACCCCATCGTCAAAGAGCAGGTCGAGGTCATCATGCCGGCTGCGCAGCCAGGCCCCGCCGTTGCAGGCGAGCAAGAGATGCGCACCTACGCCGAAGAGGCCATGACCAAGGTGTTCGAAGGCATCGCCGATGCCCAGACCGCCCTGGATGAGGCCGTGCAGCTTTCAAATGAGGCGCTTGCTCGCGGGCGCGAATAGCACCCCTGTAGCCAGCAGCCACTGAAAGGGAGCGGGTCTAAACCCGCTCCCTTTTTCTGTCTGCGCGTGCCACCCAAGAGGAGACAGCTTGCCCAAAGCCCCCCTCGGCGAGTAGAATGCCCGCAGAATGCATATTGCCCGTGCCGCCACCGTGGAGGAGAGCATGGCCCCCATCTTGCAGCTAGAGGGCATCACCAAGGTCTTTCCAGGTGTCATCGCCAACGACCATATCGACCTGTCGCTGCACCAGGGCGAGATTCTGGCTCTCCTCGGTGAGAACGGCGCTGGCAAGAGCACGCTGATGAACATCCTGTACGGGCTGTATGCGCCCACCAGCGGCCGCATCAGCATCAACGGCCAAGAGGTGGTCATCTCTGGCCCGCAAGACGCCATCCGCCAGGGCGTGGGTATGGTGCACCAACACTTTATGTTGGTGCCACCGCTCACCGTCACCGAGAACGTTATGCTCGGCGACGAGCTGGTACACCGCGGCATCTTTCTAGACCGTCGTCGTGCCGCTGCACGCGTCCGTGAGATCTCTGAGGCCTACGGGCTGGCCGTCAACCCTGAGGCCATCATCCGCACGTTGCCGGTGGGCGTCCAGCAGCGCGTTGAGATCATCAAGGTGCTCTACCGCAGCGCCGACATCCTCATCCTCGACGAGCCCACCGCCGTCCTGACGCCTCAGGAAGTGCTCGATCTGTTTGTCATCATCCGTCGCCTGGTGGCTGGCGGCAAGTCGGTCATCTTTATCAGCCACAAGCTCAACGAGGTGATGGAGCTGGCCGATCGCGTCGTGGTGCTGCGGCGTGGCCGCAAAGTTGGCGAGACAACGCCCGCAGAGACCACCGAAGAGGCCCTGGCCACCATGATGGTGGGCCGTTCCGTGTCTCTGTCTGTCGACAAGTCGCCAGCTCGCCCCCAAGAGTCAGTGCTCGAGGTGTCTGGCCTCGACGTACTCGACGACCGCCACCAGCTCGCTGTAAAGAACGTATCTTTTGAGGTGCACCAGGGCGAGATCGTGGGGCTGGCCGGCGTACAGGGCAACGGCCAGACCGAGCTGGTCGAGGCCCTCACCGGCATGCGTCCGAGCATCTCGGGCACGGTGCGCATCGACGGTCACGATGTGACCAATGCCTCGCCGCGCCAGATCATCGAGCATGACGTGGCCTACGTGCCCGAGGATCGTCAGCAAGACGGCCTGGTGCTCGACTTTGCCGTGTCTGACAATCTGATCCTCAACACCTACTACCGCCCCCCCTTTGCCAGGGGCATCGGCCTGCAACGAGACGTCATCGACGCCTCGGCCCGGCAGCTCGTCCAGGATTTTGACGTGCGCACACCCGGCATCGACACGGCCGTCGGCAATCTCTCAGGTGGCAATCAGCAAAAGGTGATCGTGGCACGCGAGTTCAACCGGCCCATCCAGTTGCTGATCGCCTCACAGCCTACCCGTGGTCTCGACGTGGGCTCGATCGAGTACATCCACAGTCGGATTATCGCTCAACGTGATGGCGGCGCTGGCGTGCTGCTCATCTCGTCAGAACTCGACGAGGTGATGCAGTTGGCCGACCGTATACTGGTCATGTTCAGGGGCGAGTTGATGGCTGACCTGCCTGCCGATGAGGCCGGCCGTGACCAGCTTGGCCTGCTCATGGCGGGCGTGAGCAATGCCCAGGCCCAGCCGCAGCCAGAGGAGGTGAGTGGTTCATGAGCCGGTCACCGCACAACCGTGATGAGCGCCTGCAGGCGCTGCTGATGCCGCTCCTGGCCATTGTCACCGCTCTGATTCTGGGAGGCCTGCTGATCATCGTCAGCGATTTGCAGGTCATCGCTGCGTTCACGCGCATCCCCAGACAGGTGGCCGTGCCCTTTACCAACCCCGAGACCGAGATCTCGCTCGAAGAGGCCCTCTGGAGGCACCCCAACGAGGTTGTCATCGGCGATGCCGTCGAGGTCAAGGGCAAGCAACTGCGCGTGGTGGGCGATGTGCGCGATGCCACCACCCAGATCGGCCTCGACGAGGCCCGCGCCCTCTACCCTGAGCTGGGGCCAGGGGTGACGATCCATTTCACCTTTTTCCAAAAGCCCGCCGTAGGCCTCAGGGCCGCGTGGCGCGCCGTGCGCGTGGCCTATGTGGCGCTGTTCGAAGGTTCGATCGGCAACCCCAGGCAGATGGCCCAGGCCCTGGCCGCCTGGTTGCGCGGCGATCCTTCACTGCTGAACCGTGCCTTTTATCCGCTCTCTGAAAGCCTGGTCACCTCTACGCCCTACATCCTGACGGGCCTGGCAGTGGCGCTGGGCTTTCGGGCTGGCATGTTCAACATCGGTGCCGAAGGACAGTACTTTGTGGGTGGCCTGACGTCGGTGTTCGTGGGCTACAGCCTCAAAGGCCTGCCCTTGTGGGTGCACCTGCCGCTTACTTTGCTGGCGGGTATTGTGGGCGGTGGGTTATGGGGCTCTATCCCGGGCTGGCTCAAGGCCAAGACCGGCGGCCATGAGGTCATCAACACCATCATGATGAACTATATCGCCTTTGCGTTGAGCGACTGGCTGCTCAACGGGCCGATGATGCGACCGGGCGGCTTTCGCCCGATCTCACCCGAGATCGAGGTCAGCGCTCGGCTGCCGCGCTTCTTCGGAGGCGATATCCGCTTCCATGCCGGCTTCTTTCTGGCGCTGGTGATGGCCCTGTTGGTCTACTGGCTGTTGTTCAAGACTACGATCGGCTTTGAGCTACGCACAGTGGGCGCCAACCCCAGCGCCGCCCGCTATGCGGGCATCAGCCTCACGCGCAGCATGGTGCTGGCCATGTTCCTGAGCGGTGGCCTGGCCGGCCTTGCGGGGGCCAACGACATCACCGGCCTGATCTACTACATGCCCAATGCCTTTTCAGCGGGATACGGGTTTGATTCGATCGCATTGGCTCTGCTGGGGCGCAGCCACCCACTGGGGGTTGTGCTGGCGGCGCTGCTCTTTGGTACACTGCGTGCGGGGGCCACGCGCATGCAGTCAGTGGCGCAGATCCCCATCGACATCATCTCCATCTTGCAGGCGATGATCATCATCTTTATCGCCGCTCCCGAGATCATCCGGGCTATTTACCGCATCAAGCAGCGCCGCGCCCAAGAACAGCCCCCAGAGGCCGACATCGTAGAGGGGGTGCAGGCATGAGCGCTGTGGTAACGATCGTC
The DNA here is from genome assembly GCA_012729155.1 of Chloroflexota bacterium. Taxonomy (GTDB): domain Bacteria; phylum Chloroflexota; class Anaerolineae; order UBA1429; family UBA1429; genus JAAYDS01. The sequence continues at coordinate 14,326 of JAAYDS010000173.1, forward strand.
GACCCCGAGGCCAAGCGGCGGAGCAGAGCGCTGGGTATGACCTTTATCGCCATGGGGCTGATCATCTACGTTTTCTTCGTGCGCTCTTCGAGCCCGGGGCAGCTGGCCACCTTTGGCCTTAACCCAGGCCGGCAGACGGCTGCAACGCCCATACCCAACGTCACCTTGCCGGTGCTGGCCAGCCTCTATGCCATGGCGCTGGTCGCGGTGGCCCTGGGCGTGGTGCAGCTTGTGCGGGGCTTTGGGCGAGCGCAAGACCTGGTGCTGGGGCTCGTGGCAGGGCTCTTGGTGCTGGGCTTTTTGACATGGGCCGCACGCGATCAGAGCCTGAACCTGATCGGCATCCTCGAGACCGCCGTTCAGCGCGCCACGCCCATCGCCTTGGCCGCTCTGAGCGGCATCCTCTGTGAGCGCTCGGGCATCGTCAACATCGCCATCGAGGGCATGATGCTCACGGCCGCCATGGTCTCGGCGCTGGTGGGCAGCCTGGCGGGCAGCATGTGGGTCGGCCTGCTGGCCGCTGTGCTGTCCTCAGGGGCGCTGGGGGCGCTCTTGGCCGTACTGTCGATACGCTACAAGGTGAACCAGATCATCAGCGGCACCGCCATCAACATCCTGGCGACGGGGGGCACCAGTTTCATCAGCGCCAAGTTCCTCACGCAATACCAGCACCTCAACAACCCCGGCAAGTTCAGTAACTGGCCGGTGCCAGTGCTATCGCGCATTCCCATCCTTGGGCCAGTGTTCTTTGAGAACAACCTGATCGTCTATCTGCTCTTTGGGCTGCTCATTGTGCTGCACGTGATGCTCTACCACACTCGTTGGGGGCTGCGCACGCGGGCCGTGGGCGAGCATCCCCGTGCTGCTGATACGTTGGGCATCGACGTGTTCCGCATGCGCTACATCAACGTGCTGCTGGGGGGCATGGTGGCCGGGCTGGGCGGGGTGTTCTTGGTGTTGGGCTCGGTGCCCCGCTTTGACGAGTTGATGACCTCGGGCAAAGGCTTTATCGGGCTGGCCGCGATGATCTTTGGCAAATGGGACCCGTTCGGCGCCTTTGGTGCATCGCTGATTTTCGGGTTCACAGACACCTTCCAGGCCAAGATGCAGATTCTGCGCGTGCCCATTCCATCGCAGTTCATGCGCATGGCGCCTTATCTCATCACCATGATCGTGCTCGCCGGTGTGGTGGGCCGCGCCGAGGCACCAGCGGCCGAGGGCCAGGTGTACGAAAAGCAGTAGCGGCAATCTGAACAAAGAAAAGACGCCGGAC
>JAAYDS010000174.1 GCA_012729155.1 Chloroflexota bacterium
CGAAGAACGCTGGTGGCGGTTACCGATGGGCAGATTGTCGGTGCCGCGAGCCTTGAGTCGATGCGTCAACGTCGCGCCCATGTCGGCCAGGTCGGCGTCATGGTCCACGATGACTATACGCGGCGCGGCATCGGCAGTCGATTGATGACGGCCATCCTCGACATCGCCGACAACTGGCTCAATCTGCACCGGCTCGAGCTGCAGGTATACACTCACAATCAGGAGGCCATCCACTTGTACCAGCGCTTTGGGTTCGAGATCGAGGGCACACTGCGCGACTATGCCTACGGTGAAGGCCGTTACCTGGACGCCTACACCATGGCCCGCCTGAGGTCAACCCCGGCATGATCAAGCTCCTGGCGTTGGATGTTGATGGCACTCTGATCGGCGCGGACTTTACTGTCAGCCCGCGTACCCGAGCGGCCATCGCCGCGGCCCAGGCGCAGGGCGTAGGCGTTTCACTGGTCACAGGGCGTAACTGGGCTACCACTCGACCTTACGTGCAAGAGCTCGGCCTCAATGCCCCACAGGTGGTGTTCAACGGCGCGGTGGTGGCCCTCGACGGCAACGGCAAGACGCTGTACGCCCGTGCACTCGAGTGGGCCATTGTAGAGGCACTCATTGCCATCGCACGTCGCCATGAGCTGTTTCTCGAGTTACACACCATGGAGCATTGCTTCATCGAACGTGTGGGGCCCGAGAGCGCCTTTCAGCAGACCAAACTGGGCGACGATCAGGTGCTGACGAACTTTGATGCGCTGGATCGGAGTGCACGCATCCTCAAAGCACAGTTCGTGTTGCCCAGCGAGAGCCAGCGCCCTCTTCTAGCGCATGCCACCGAGGCGCTAAGCGGGACTGCGGTGCTCAGTTGGGGCGTGTCGACAGGCTTCCCTGGATGGTTCGCCAATGTCATGCTGCCGGGCGAGGACAAAGACACGGGCCTCAAAGTGGCCTTGGCGCATCTTGGCCTGGGTTGGGGGGATGTGCTGGCGGTGGGCGATTCTCCCAGTGACCTGACATTTGTGTCCAAAGCCGGCCTGGGCTTTGTGATGGGCAATGCGCCTGAGGATGTTCGTCTGCAGGCGCCAAACGTTGCGCCGTCGGTGCAGAATGATGGTCTGGCCCAGGTCATCGAAGAACACGTATTGCGAGGATAGCGCATGATCATCGCCGTTGGCTCTACGAACCGCGCCAAGGTCAAGGCAGTACGCAACGCCGTCGAGATGGTGTGGCCGCACGCCGAGCTGGCGCCGGTCGCCGCGCCCTCGGGGGTGAGCGAGATGCCCATGTCTGCTGCAGAAGGGCAACAGGGCGCCATCGAGCGCGCCCGCAAAGCCCTGGCGATGATGCCAGGCGCTGAGCTGGGCATCGGTATGGAGGGCGCTGCCCAAGAAGACAACGGTGTTCTCTATCTGACCAACTGGGTGGCCGTGGTCGATCTTCAGGGGCGACAGAGTCTGGCCAACGGGGGTAGCCTGCCGCTGCCCGAGTCCATCGCGTGCGAGCTGCGCGCCGGTGGCGAGCTTGGGCCGATCATGGATCGCCTCACGGGCCAGCACGACACCAAACACGGCCTGGGGGCTGCGGGCATCCTCACGCAAGGCATTGTGCCGCGCGAGCTCACCTTTCGGGTGGGAGTGGGGCTAGCCCTGGCGCCGTTTGTGCGGCCCGATCTGTACAGCGACGCGCAAGCATAATAGCGGCGACTGCGCCATGGCAGCGTAGCCACCGCGAGGGCACAACGGAGGTGCGGCATGCTGAACCTGGTTACCGGCGCCACCGGCATGATCGGCTCTCATTTGGTGGAAGCGCTACTGGCCCGTGGCGAGACGGTGCGCGCCCTGGTGCGCCCGACCAGCCAGGCTGCGCGGTTGCGCGAGTTGGGCGTAGAGCTGCGCATAGGTAGCCTCACGGATAATGCCACCCTCATGGCCGCTGCTGATGGCGTCGAGCGCGTTTACCACTGCGCTGCCCTGGTGCAAGACTATGGCCCGCCGCAGGCCTTTGAGCAGGCCAATGTCATCGGTGTGCGCAATATTCTGGCTGCAGCCACGCGCGCCCGCGTCTCGCGCTTTGTGTTCGTCAGCACCACAGACATCTACGGCTTTCCGGGTCGGCCGGTGAGCGAATCCGAAAGGCCTTCACCGCGGGGCATCGCCTACACCGACAGCAAGATCGAGGGTGAACGGCTGGTGTGGAACCACCATCGCAGCGTCAAACTGCCCGTGTCGATCATCCGCCCGGCCACCGTCTTTGGCCCAGGGAGCCGTTTGTTGGTCGCGGGGCTCATTGAGCTGCTGCGCCGTAGACAACTCCCCCACATCGACGAGGGCCAGCACATCGCTGGGTTGACCTATGTAGGCAATCTGGTGGACCTGATGCTGCTGGCCGCCGACAATGAGCAGGCGGTGGGCCAAGCATACAACGCGTCCGATGCCAGCGACATCACCTGGGCGCACTACATCGAACAACTTGCCGGCCTGGCCGAGTTACCGCCTCCGCGCAAGAGCTACCCCTATCGGCGCGCCTTTACCTTGGCCTCGCTGTGGGAGGGTTGGTACAATCTGCGCGGCCGCACCGACCGTCCGCCCCTCACCCGCCTGATGGTCGAGCTGATGGGCACCGATCAGCTATACCCCATCACCAAAGCACAACAGCAGTTGGGCTATGCGCCGCGCATGACCTTTGACCAGGGGATGCGCGCGGTGCACGACTATATGAAGCGCAACGGCCTCACACTGGGCTGATGGCCAGTCGCTCGACGCAGCAGCTCTGCGAATCGCGTCCATGCGCCACCTTGCTTTGACACACCCTGCACGCCATGCTAGAATCGGCGCGTCGCAAGAGACCAAAGCAAAATGAAACTAAACGCAAAGCATCATGGCGAGACGCTTGTATCGTAGAGAACGATTCGAGTACATCCTGCGCGAGCTGGACAGCAACGGCTATGCGGCTGTGGGCGATCTGGCCGAGACCCTCAATGTGTCAGCGGTCACGGTGCGGGCCGATCTCGATGCCCTGGAACAAGAAGGGGCGCTGATACGCACTCACGGCGGCGCCGTGCCCGTACCTCTCGAGGGCGGGCGCTATTCTTTTGCTGTGCGGCGCGGCATTCGTGTGCCGGCCAAAGAGCGCATCGGCGTCTATGCGGCCAGCCTGATTCAGGATGGTGAGGCCATCGTCATGGATGCCAGCACCACCTCATGGCATGTGGCACACCGCTTGGACGAAAAACGGGATATCACCGTGGTCACCAACGGGCTTCACGTTGCGCTAGAACTGCTGCGCTGGCCCGGCGTGGCCGTGATGATGCCCGGCGGCTCCTTGTGGCGCGAGGCGGCTGCGGTCATTGGCTCCAACGATGACTGGGTGCTGCGACAGGGCAACCTGCAGCGCGGCTTCTTTGGGGGCCGCGGCCTCACTGTCGAAGAAGGCCTCACCGACGCCAACCCCGATGAGGCCGAACTCAAGCGGCAATTCCTCCAGGCCGTGCGCGAGGTCAATGTCATCATAGACTCGAGCAAGCTAGGCAAAGTCTCCTTCGCCCCAGTCGTGCCGTTGTCCGGCATTCAGCGGGTCATCACCGATAGCGAAGCCGAGCCGGATGTTGTCGCGCAGTTGCGATATCAGGGCCTCGAGGTCGTCGTCGTCTAGTACCATCCCTTGCACGGAGGCAGCACATGTCAGCAGAAGCGTATCGCCTGCTCGTCGAAACGTTGGCGAGCCGCGGTATCGATGTCGAGAAAGTCAAAGCGGCACTGAAGAAACAGCGCATCGAGACCCCCTCGTGGGGCTATGGTGATTCGGGCACGCGCTTTAAGGTGTTCGGACAGGCCGGCTCCGCGCGCAACACCTATCAAAAGCTCGATGACGCCGCTCAGGTGCAACGCTACACGGGCATCGCACCTTCAGTGGCGCTGCACATCCCGTGGGATAGGGTGCCCGACTATGGCGAACTCCTGGCCTATGCACAATCGCTGGGACTCGAGCTGGGCGCCATCAATCCTAACCTCTTCCAGGACGATACGTACAAGCTGGGGAGCCTGTGTAACCCTGATGGCGAGGTGCGCCGGCAGGCCGTAGAGCATATCCTCGAGTGCGTTGAGATTGCCGAGATGGTCGGCTCGCAGGTCATCAGTTTGTGGCTGGCCGATGGCACCAACTACCCGGGGCAGGACGACATGCGCGCCCGACGGCGCCGACTGCTCGATGGCCTGCAAGAGACTTATGCCGCCATGCCCGCCCCCATGCGTTATCTGATAGAGTACAAGTTCTTTGAACCCGCCTTCTATCACACCGACCTGGGTGATTGGGGCATGGCCTTGACCATGTGCCAGAAACTGGGCGATCGCGCTCAGGTGCTGGTAGACCTGGGACACCACCCCCTGGGCACCAACATCGAACAGATCGTGGCCCTCTTGATCGACGAGGGGCGGCTGGGCGGCTTTCACTTTAACAACAAAAAGTACGCCGATGATGACCTCACTGTGGGCTCGGTTAATCCCTATGAGCTGTTCCTGATCTTTAACGAGCTGGTAGCTGGCGAACTCGACCCATCGGTCGATATGAACGTGGCCTATATGATCGACCAGAGCCACAACATCAAGCCCAAGATCGAGGCCACCATCCAGTCGGTGCTCGTCTGTCAGGAGACCTACGCCAAGGCACTGATCGTCGATCGCGCTACGCTGTCGGCAGCGCGGCTGAACGGCGACGTGGTACTGGCCGAGGAAACGCTATCGGATGCCTTTCGCACCGACGTGCGCCCCCTGCTGCAGGTGCTGCGCGAAGAGATGGGGCTGGCGCCCGATCCGCTGACGGCCTTTCGCAAGAGCGGTTACTGGGAGCGCGTGAGCGCTGAGCGCGGCCGTGTGAGCGACAGTCAATCTGGATATCCGGGAGCATAGCATGACCTCGAACGCCGAAAACACCCTACAACAGCTCGTCGCGATGTCACTCAGCCTGGCGCGGCCAGACCGTGACCTGGTGATCCTGGGTGAAGGTAACACCAGCGCGTCGGTGGGCGATGGCACCTTTTTCGTCAAGGCCAGTGGGACGCAACTGCCCCAGGCCACGCCGGCGGCGTTTGTGCGGCTGCACATCGACGCCACCGCGGCTATCGCCGACCAGGAGCAGATGAGCGACGACGCCTTCAAGGCGGCGCTCGATGCCGCCAAGGTCGACCCCAGCGATGCACGTCGTCCGTCGACTGAGACCGTGCTGCACGCCATCGCCCTGGGCGAGTTTGGCGCCCGCTTTGTGGGCCACACGCACCCCATCGCTGTCAACGCCATCATGTGCTCGGTAGCCGCTGAGGAAGCGTTGAGAGGACGGCTATTCCCCGATGAGATCGTGGTATGCGGACCGGCGCCCGCCTATGTCCCCTACACCGACCCTGGCTTTGCGTTAGCGCGACAGACACGCCAGGTGTTGCGTCGCTACGCCGACGAGTATGGCATGCCGCCGCGCGTGGTGGTGATGCAGAATCACGGGCTGATCGCTCTGGGGGGCTCGGCGCAAGAGGTGGAGAGTATCACCGATATGTTCGTCAAGACCTGCCGCGTGCTCGCCGGCACCTACGCCTTTGGCGGGCCGCATTTCTTGTCTGACGCCAACGCCGCTCGCATCCACACACGCCCCGATGAGGTCTACCGTCGGCGCGAGCTCAAGCTCAGTTAGGCTGCTCTAGCCAAGGAGTGATGAACGAGATGAACAAGGTGGCTGCCTATCGCCGTGCCGAGAGCGCCCCTCCAACGAGCCACTGGCTCTGGCCGCTCTATGGCCAGGGGCTGGAGAATCTCGGGCAGAACGACCAGCCCATTGAGGTCGCCATGCCCGTTTGCGGGCCAGATGAGCTGCTGGTGCGCCATGACGCAGTGGGGCTATGCTTTTCTGACACCAAGGTGATCGCCGCGGGCGAGAACCACCCCCGCCTGGCAGGCCGCGACATGAAGGCCAACCCGGTGGTATTGGGGCATGAGGTGGCGCTCACCGTAGTGCAGGTGGGGGCCAATCGTCGCGAGCGCTTTAGACCGGGCGACCGCTTTATCATCCAGGCCGACATCTACTATCACGGCACTGGCCTAGCCTATGGCTATGCCCTGCAGGGCGGCCTGTCACAGTACAATGTGCTCGGCAAAGAGATCCTCGACGGCGACGAAGGTTGCTACCTGCTGCCTGTGGCTGAGGGGCTGGGCTATGCCCAGTCGGCACTGACCGAGCCCTGGGCCTGCGTCACTCGCTCTTACGACGTAGTCTATCGCGCCGGCTGGCGGCCACAGGGCCAGGTGTTGATCGTGGCCGGCCCCGCTGCCACAGGCCAGGAACGGCTCGGCACACCCTATGCTGCGGGCAACGCGCCCGCCAGCATTGTGACGATGGGCATGGTGGGCGCCCTGGCGAGCGATCTGGCAACGGCAGCCAGGAGAGATGGTTTTATACTCGAGCCTGCCGCGTCGCTTGAGGCCGTCGCAGGGCGCACCTTTGATGACGTGGTCATTCTCGGCGGCGATGCGCCGCTCTATGAAGCGCTCGAATCTTTGGCGGGCAAAGACGCCCTCATTTGCCTGGTGGGTGGCAGAGGCTATCAGAGCACGGCGCGCGTCGATGTGGGCCGTTTGCATTATGACAACCTGACGCTCGTCTCTACCGCGGATGGCGAGATCGGCGCGGCCTATGCGCCCATTCGCACGCAGCTCAAGCCGGGCGGCGCCGTGGCGATGCTGGGTGTGGCCGGGCCTATGGGGCAGATGCACTTTCAGCGCGCGCTGCAGCTCACTGGCGGGCCGAGCCTGCTGGTGGGCACCGATTTGCTGGCCGAGCGCCTGCAGAACCTCTATGACAAGTACCAAGCCGTCATCGAGGCTGACGAGCAGGATACGCGCGTCATCCTCCAGGCGCCGCCCGACCGCGACGCCCGGGCCTTTAACGATAGTCTGGTGGCTGAGACTGGCGGCGTGGGGTTCGATGACGTCATCGTACTGGCGCCCAGCACCGGCGTGGTGTCGGGGGCGGTACCCATGATGGCCCCAGGCGCCACCATGAGCGTGTTCGCGGGGCTGCCCAAGGGCTCGCTGGCCGCTATCGATCTGGGAGCGGTGGTAGCCGGGAACCTGCGTTTTACTGGCACCAGCGGCTCGGGCATCGGCGACCTGCGTGCGATGCTCACCGAGGCCGAGGCCGGCCGGCTCGACCCCAACCTTTCGGTGGTGGCCGTTTCAGGCCTGCGCGACACCAAACAGGGCCTCGCGGGCGTCATCCATCAGCGCTTCCCCGGCAAGGTGGTGATCTACCCACAGGTGCTCGACTTTCCTTTGACGCTCTTGAGCGATCTCAAGGACGCGCTCCCGAGGGTGTATGCCAAGCTCGGAGCCAACGAGTCTTGGACGGTGGCCGCCGAAGAGGCCTTTTTGGAGGAACTGCTACCATGACCATCCCCTCACTGCAGCGACTGCTCGACAAAACCGCCCTGGTGACAGGCGCAGCACAGGGCCTGGGTGAGGCCTTGGCGTGGCGGTTGGCACGCGAGGGCGCCGATGTGGTCATCGCCGATATCGCCGACGAGGCCGCCCAGCAAGTCGCGGCCGACATCGCCGCTGAGACGGGCCGGCGCACCATGTGGGCCCATGGCGATGTCACCGATCTCGCACAGATGGAGGCATTGTGCCAGCGCGTGGCTGACGAATGGGGCCACCTAGACATTGCTGTGTCCAACGCTGGTGTCCTGTTCGCAGGCGCCGTGTCAGAGATAGAGCCCGCCCGTTGGGAGAAGGTGATTCAGGTTAACCTGGTGGGCTACTTTAACGTGGCGCGCGCCGCAGCCCGGGTGATGATCCCGCAGCGCAGTGGCGTCATCATCCAGATCAACAGCAAGTCAGGCAAAAAGGGCAGCAGTAAAAACTCGGCTTATGCGGCCAGCAAGTTCGGCGGTATCGGCCTCACCCAGAGCCTGGGGTTAGAGCTCGCCGAGTACAACGTGCGCTGCAACGCCATCTGCCCGGGAAACCTGCTCGACTCGCCATTGTGGGTCAACAGCCTTTACAGTCAATATGCCAAACGCTGGGGCATCAGCGAAGCCGAGGTGCGCCAGCGTTACATCGACCAGGTGCCCATGAAGCGAGGTTGCACCTATGAAGACGTGGCCAACGTGCTGGTGTTCCTGGCATCAGACGAATCGACCTATATGACGGGGCAGGCGATTAACGTGACCGGTGGACAGGAGATGAAGTAGCCTCGCCATGATCCACACGGTCACTCTGAACCCCTCGCTGGACCGAACCCTGCACTATGACCGGCTGCAACTGGGAGCGGTGAATCGGGCGAGCAGTGTGCGCGTTGAGCCCAGTGGCAAGGGGGTCAATGTGGCCGCCGCGCTGCGCAGCCTGGGGCAAGAGGCGACGATCCTGCTGTGTGCGGGCGGGGCCACTGGCCGTGCTCTGATCGATGATCTCGAGGCGCAGGGCTACAAGCCGATCTGCGTAACTGTAGCCGAAGAGACCCGCAGCAACGTGACAGTGATCGACGACGCCAGCGGTGTGATCACCAAGCTCAATGAGGCTGGCGCTGCCGTGACCATCGACGATCTGGCCGCACTAGAGAGGCTGCTGCTAGAGCGCGCCACAGCGGGAGACTGGTGCGTGCTATCAGGAAGCCTGCCGCCCGGTGCGCCCAGCGATACCTATGCGCAGCTGATTGCTGTGCTGCACGCCGCTGGCGTGTGGACTGCGCTGGACACCAGCGGTGAAGCGCTCGTGCTGGGCGCGCAAGCCGGGCCAGACCTGTGCAAACCTAACGAGCAAGAGGCGCGCGAGTTGGCAGGGCCGGCAGCGCCATCGGACGTATCAGCCCTGGCCCGGGCCATACAGCAGATGGGGCCACGCCGTGTCTTGCTGACCAGGGGCGCTCTGGGTGGCCTGTGGGCCGACGACGAGGGACTGTGGCAGGCTGAATCGCCGGCTATCGCTGCGGTAAACCCGGTGGGCGCTGGCGATGCCGCCCTCGCCGGAGCCGTCTACGCCCTGCAAGCGGGGCAGGCGCCGCAGGAATGCTTGCGGTGGGCCGTGGCCGTGGGCAGCGCCAAGGCTGCAGCCGATGGCAGTACGTATCTGCGACACGCCACAGCAATAGACAATCTGAGATCAATCGCCTTGCGCCGCCTGAGTTGAGCGGCGAAATGAGACCACGCTAGAGGGGAAAGATGACCACACCAAACGGAGCGATGCAGGCGCCAGCCGAGCTCGGCAAGGGAGAGCTGCTGGACATTCTGCGGCGCATGTGGGAGATCCGCATTTTTGAGAACACCGTTTATGATCTGCTGGGGCAGAACATCATCAAGGGCGCTTCGCACCTGTATGCAGGCCAGGAGGCCGTAGCGGTGGGCGCCATCGCGGCTTTGCGCGACGACGATCTCATCACCAGCACGCACCGTGGCCACGGCCATTGCCACGCCCGCGGCGATAGCCTGGCCATAGGCACCGAGGCCAAGCAAGAGCATCTCAACAAGATGATGGCCGAGCTATGCGGTCGCGCTACAGGCTATTGCGGCGGGCGCGGCGGGTCGATGCACATCGCCGATGTGGAAAAGGGCAACCTGGGCGCTACAGGCATCGTCGGCGGCAACATCCCCGTGGCCACCGGGGCGGCCCTTTCGATGCGGCTGCAGGGGCTCGATCGCTGTGTGGTCTGCTTTTTCGGCGATGGCGCCACCAACACAGGCAACTTTCACGAGTCGCTCAACCTGGCCGCGGCCTGGAAGCTGCCCGTAATCTATGTCGTTGAGAACAACCTCTATGGCATGTCGGTGCCCTTTGACAAGGTGAGCCCACTGCCCGACGTGGCAGCGCGCGCCGCCGCCTATGATATGCCGGGTATCGTGCTCGACGGCATGGACCCCATCGCAGTGTACGAAGGTGTTTCAGCCGCCCTGGCCAACGCCCGTCAGGGGCAGGGGCCCACGCTGATTGAATGCAAGACCTATCGCTGGTACGGGCACTCGCGCTCTGACCCACGCGTTTATCGCTCCAAAGACGAAGAACAGGCCTGGCGCGAGCGCGACCCGATTCCGAACTTTGCCGACCGACTGGTGGCGCAGGGCATCGCCACGCGCGCAGAGGTAGACGCAGTCGAAGCCGCGGCCGATAAAGCGGTTGAGCGCGCCACCGAGTTCGCCCTGAACTCGCCCATGCCCAACCCGGCCGAGGTCGAAAAGGACGTCTACGTCCTGGCACCGGCCACGCCAGCTGAGATCGAGGCTGAGCAGCGCTTGCGCGAGCGGGTGTGCAGCGAGGCGAACTTGCCCACTCGCTTCTACTGGGAGGCGATCCGCGACGCGCTGCGCGAAGAGCTCTTGCGAGACCCGAGCGTGTTCGTCATGGGCGAGGATGTGGGCATCTATGGCGGCGCCTATGGCGCCACACGCGGCCTGGCGCAAGAGTTTGGCGATCGCCGCGTGTTCGACACGCCCATCTCTGAGGCGCTGATCGGCGGTATGGCGGTGGGCGCAGCCATGACGAGCATGCGACCCGTAGCCGAGCTTATGTATGTGGATTTCACCCCTTTGGCGATGGACCAGATCGCTAACCAGGGGGCTAAGAACCGCTACATGTTCGGCGGCAAGACGCGCGTGCCGATGGTGATCCGCACCGAGGGTGGCGCCGGGCGCAGCATTGCCGCGCACCACTCGCAGAGCCTCGAAGCGTTGTGGACGCACTTTCCAGGCATCTATGTGGTGATGCCATCGACGCCCTATGACGCCAAAGGCCTGCTCAAGGCGGCCATCCGCGATGACAACCCGATCATGTTCATCGAGCACAAGATGCTCTATGGCACCAAGGGTCCCGTGCCCGATGACGACTATGTCATTCCGCTCGGCGTGGCCGACATAAAGCGTGAGGGCAGTGACGTGACCCTGATCTCGTACTCGCGCATGGTGCTGCGTTGCCTGGAGGCGGCCGAAACGCTCGCTGCAGAGGGCATCAGCGTCGAGGTTATCGACCTGCGCAGCCTCAAGCCGCTCGACATGGAGACTATCGTCGCCTCGGTGCGCAAGACCGGCCGTGTGGTGGGCGTCACTGAGGCCTACAAGACGGGCTCATTCATCTCAGAGCTATTCGTGCGCATCAACGAGAGCGCCTTTGACTGGCTTGATGCGCCCATGGTGCGCGTGGCGGCCGCAGACGTGCCCGTGCCCATGGCAGAAACGCTGGAAGACGCCGCTATCCCCAGCACTGCTGCCATCATCGCCGGGGTGCAGCGCGTGCTGCACCAGGCCTAGCCCAAGCAACCAGGAGCAGAAAACATGGCCAACACGATTGTGCTGCCCAAGCTGGGGCAGACCATGGAAGAGGGCACCATCGTCGAATGGCTCAAGAAGGAGGGTGACCCTGTGAGCCGAGGCGACATCCTCTTTCAGGTCGAGTCTGACAAGGCAGTGCTGGAAGTCGAGTCTCGCTACAAGGGCGTGCTGCTCAAGATCCTGGTCGGGCCCAACGTCAAGGTGCCCGTCTTGACGCCGGTGGGCATCATCGGAGAGCCGGGCGAGAGTGTTTCCTCGCCAGAGGCAACTTCGGCGGCAGAGCCCAGCGAGGCTGGCTCGGGGCAGCCAACGCCCCAGGTTGAGGTCGCGGGCGAGCCTGGGGCACTGACAGCAGAGACGCCTGGCGCACGAGTGCTCGCCTCGCCGCGGGCGCGCCGGCTGGCCCGCGAAGAACGGATTGACATCACTCTGCTGGCAGGCTCGGGGCCAGGAGGGCGCATCATCGAGCGTGATGTTGAGAGCTACCTGGCCAGCCGCCCCACCGCGACGCCCCTGGCCGAGCACATAGCTCGCGACCTGGGCGTGCCCCTACCAAAGCCCGAGCCAGGCACCGAACGGGTGCGCGCTGACCAGGTGCTCGCTGAGCAGCCGCTGGTGGCGGCAGAATCGCCGGCGGCCCTCAACGCTGTGTCAATGGCTGGCATCGCCGCCGAACCCACTCCTCTGACGGGGCTGCGGGGCATCATCGCCGAGCGTATGGCTGCCTCTGCGCACACCACTGCGGCGGTCACGCTGCAAAGTCGGGCCGATGCCACTCAGCTGGTGGCGGCCCGCGCAAGGCTCAAAGAGGCCTACGCGCAAGAGCTGGGGTTCAGCATCGGCTACAACGATCTTCTAGCGGTCATCGTAGCGCGCTGCCTGACAGAGCTGCCCTATATGAACGTGCAGCTGGGGCCTGAGGGTATCCGCCAAATGCCAGGCGTGAGCCTGGGCCTGGCCGTCGACAGCCCGCGCGGCTTGCTGGTGCCAGTGGTGCATCAGGCGGAGACGCTGGGCGTACGCGAGTTCGCGGTGCGCTTTCGCG
>JAAYDS010000175.1 GCA_012729155.1 Chloroflexota bacterium
ATCGGCAGCATCCCCAACGCGGTACTCTATGGCCTGGCCGAAAAGCGTGATCTGGGCGTGCACACCGAAATGTTCACCGATGGGTTGATCGATTTGATCGAGTCTGGTGTGGTCAACAACTCGCTCAAGACGTTTCACCCGGGCAAGGTGCTGGCCACCTTTTGCATCGGCACGCGGCGCCTGTATGACTATGTCGATAACAATCCAATGTTCGAGTTTCACCCGGTCGACTACAATTCGTCGCCCATCAATGTCGCCCGTAACGCCCGGATGGTCGCTATCAACACGGCGCTGCAGGTGGATATCACCGGTCAGGTGTGCGCCGATTCGTTGGGATACAAGATCTACAGCGGTATCGGCGGCCAGGCAGACTTTGTGCGGGGCGCCGCGCTGGCGCCGCAGGGTAAGCCGATCATTGCGTTGCCCTCTACGGCGCAGAACGGTACTGTGTCACGCATCGTGCCGGCCCTGAGCCCGGGCGCAGGTGTGGTCACCACGCGTGGCGATGTGCACTATGTGGTCACCGAGTTTGGTGTGGCCTACTTGCACGGCAAGACGCTGCGCGAGCGCGCCACCGCACTCATCCAGATCGCTCATCCCAAGTTCCGCGAAGAACTGATGGAGCAGGCCAAGGCTCAGAACTATCTCTTTGAGAGCCAGGTGATCCCCGAGGGCGCCGTTTACCCTGTAGAGTTGGAGCACTCCCAGGACTTTCAGGGCCGGGCCCTCTTTTTCCGGCCCGTCAAGGCCAGCGACGAGCGCCTCTTCCAAGAGTACCTTTATCGTCTCTCTGAGCGCTCCGTCTATCTGCGTTTCTTCCAGCGGCGTAAAGCGTTCCCGCGCGATCTGTCGCAAGAACTGGTGGCCGTGGACTATCAGGATAACCTCGGCATTGTGGCCACCGATGGGACCTCAGACACGGCGACCATAGTGGCCGCCGGGCACTGGATGCTCGACGCCAACGCCAACATGGCCGAAGTGGCCTTTTCGGTGGCCGACGAGTACCAGCGACAGGGCATCGGCTCACATATCTTTCGATTCATGGTTCGCCTGGCGCGTGAGCGGGGCATTCGCGGGTTCCGCGCCACCGTCATGGCCGCCAACGTGGGCATGCGGCGCATCTTTGAAAAGAGCGGCTATGTGCAGCACACCTCTTATGACAGTGGCGTCATCTCGCTCGAGTTTCGCTTTGACGAGCCGACCGCTTCGGTTCCGCGGCCTACCAACGATGAGGACGAATAGGCGTTCCCTGGATGCTGCCAGGGTGTTTTAGCAGAGTGTAACAAGGCAGCGCGGCGCCTCGGCCTGGCGCCAAGGAGCTAGCATGACCAGCTATCCGCGAACGATCGTGGTATTGGGGACGGCGCGGAACGTCGGCAAGACGATCACCAGCCTGGGGATCATCGGCAAGCTGCTCTCGCCCGAGCAAGGCTACCAACTCGAGGAGATCGGCTACATCAAGCCGGTGGGCCAGCAGACGTTGACCGTTGATTTGGAGAACGGCGAGCATATCGAGGCCGACAAAGACGCCGTCGTGATCACCTCGCTGATGAACACCGACAACCCCGGGTACGAGTATATTAGCCCCGTCATCTGGCGGGGAGGTCTGACCGCTAACTTTATCGATGAGGCCAGCAAGGGAGATCCCATCGAGGGGCAGCAGGCGTTGATGCTCAAGATCAGAGAGGCCTACGAGCGCGTTGCCGCGGGCAAACGCGTCGTGGTGGTCGAGGGCACCGGTCAGCCTGGCGTGGGGTCGGTCGCTGGTGTCTCTAACGCTGACGTGATCAACATGTTGCGCAGCATCGGAGTGCCCGTCTTTGTCATCCTGGTGACGGAGGGTGGTATCGGCAGTACCATCGATGAAGTATGGCCCTATCTGATGGCCATGGGCAATATGGGCACCCGTATCGATGGCCTGGTGATCAATGGCGTCATTCCCGACAAGGTGGATAAGATCCGCCACTATCTCGAGACATACTATGACCGTATCTTTGTCCCACTCTACGGCCGCTGTATGTGTTCGCAGCCGGTGCCGCCCATCATCGGCTATGTGCCCACCATCTCTGAGCTGGCGCTGCCTACCATGCGGCTGATCGTCGAGGACTTTGCAGGTGAGCGTGGCAGCAACGTACAACTCATCGCGCCGCCTGACTTTAACTCTCAGGCGAGTCGTCTGGTCAAAGACGTCAAGGTGATCAACCTGCGCTACGGCTACGAGCGGTTTGTGTTGCCGGGTGATATGGTGGTGGCAGGCATCAATGCCAACGATAGCGTGCTGTCAGTGGTCATGCATCATCAACGTTTGCTGTCGCAACACGGCACGGGCCTCTCGGGGCTGATCCTCTCTTGTCGCCAGGTGGGCGGCCTTTCGCAGCAGGTCTACAACGAGCTTTTGACTGTGCAAGATCTGCCCACCATCGCGCTGGACTATGACACCGCCGAGGTGATCCAGCGCATCGAGCACCTCTCGGTCAAGATGCAGCCCTACGACGTCTACAAGCGCGATCTGATCGCCGAGGTGTACAAGCAGAACATCGTCCGTCTCGAATAGTCGGGGGCCGCGGGGCCTAGCGAATCTGCGACGGCGATGGGGTCAACGCAACTGGCGTTGACCCCATTTTGACAGCGCAAGGGCCATCCATATACTAATCCCTACCTTTTGGTAGGGATTTATCTATGAGACTATCTGCCCGAGAACGCACCGGCTTGCGAGCCATGGTCGAACTGGCCAGACGCTATGGTGAGGGGCCCATCGCCCTGAACGAGGTGGCCGAGACGCAGGGGCTGTCGCTGCCCTATCTTGAACGCGTGGCAGCGTCTCTGCGCGACGCGGGACTACTCTCTAGCGTGCGCGGGGCGCGTGGTGGCTATATGTTGACACGCCCCCCCGCCGAGATCAGTGTCAGCGATGTGTTTGTCGCGGTCGAGGGCAACCTGTTGACTGTCGACTGCGTCTGCCCCGATGGTTCTCGCTGTGACCGAGAGCCGGTGTGCGCCACACGCGATGTGATGACCACGGTGCGCGACTGCCTCTCCGATACCCTGGGCCAGACCACCCTGGCCAGCGTAATCGCCTGAATCGCTAGTTCGATAGGAGCGCAGTGTTCGCATTACTGAAGGAAGACGTCCAAACCATCTTTCACGAGGACCCTGCTGCGCGTAGCTGGCTCGAGGTGCTGACCTGCTACCCTGGTCTGTGGGCTGTATGGTCGCATCGTGTGGCCCACTCTTTGTGGAACCGCCGGCTACGCCTGCTGGCACGGCTACTCTCGCACATTACACGACGCG
>JAAYDS010000176.1 GCA_012729155.1 Chloroflexota bacterium
CGTGGGCCCAACCATGGCTATGGCATTGCCGCCGAGCTGAACGATCTCGGGTTGGAGAACTATCCCGTGGACGGCAGCGTGGTCTATCGCGTGCTGTACAGCCTGGAAGAGCAGGGTATGGTGGCCTCGACGCGCGATGCCGTCGAAAGCGCGGGCCCGCCCAGGCGTGTCTACCGCCTGACGCCCGACGGAGATGCCTACCTGTTGGCGTGGATCGACGACCTGCGCGAGACAGAGCGCATGTTGCGTCGGTTTATCGACGTGTATGCCGAGACGCACGCAGCGTCACCCGAGGCTGCCGAGCAGGATTAGGATCGAAGGACAGCACCACTCAGAGCAAGGAGAGTAACGGATGAAGATCGCCTGTGTAACCGATGACGGCCAGACTATCAGCGCACATTTTGGGCGAGCGCAATACTATGCCGTGTTGACGGTGGCTGAGGGCCAGATCGTGGCGCGTGAGCTGCGGCCCAAGATCGGGCACTCGCAGTTTGGGCACACGCAGCATGTGGATGATCAGGGGCGCAGCGGCACGGGTGCCGACAGCCATAGCAAGCATGTGAGCATGGCCGCCGTCATCGACGACTGTGAGGCCTTGCTGTGCCGAGGGATGGGCTATGGGGCCTATCAGAGCATGGAACAGGTTGGGATCAAGCCGGTGGTTACAGACATCGGCGAGGTGGACGCGGCCGCGCTGGCCTATGCGGCCGGCACGCTCATCGACCACACCGAGCTGTTGCACTAGGTGTTGGGCCCCGCGCAAGGGCGCACGGGGCGAGTTCAGAGAGGCGGCAAGAGATGGGCAGAGGAAGAGGCGGCGGTGCAGGGTTGGGCCAGGGCGCAGGCGGTGGCCGCGGAGGCGGCTGGGCCGCAGGGCCTGGCGGGTATTGTGTGTGCCCCAAGTGCGGGCACCGTGAAGAGCATGTGCGTACGCAGCCCTGCACCATGCGCACATGCCCCAAGTGCGGCACGCGGCTGGTGCGTGCAGCGTAACGCTCGGCACCGGCACAAGACAGAACACAGGAGGACAGATGAAGATCGCGGTAAGTAGCACGGCGCCGGGCGCAGAGGCGCAGGTTAGCCCTATCTTTGGGCGCTGCAATTGCTTTGTGGTGGTCGACACCGAAACGCAAGCGGTGGCGAGCCTGGCGAACCCCGCTCTGGGGGCGTCGGGCGGCGCGGGCATCCAGTCGGCGCAGTACATCGTGCAGCAGGGCGTGCAGGCGGTCATCAGCGGCAACGTGGGCCCCAACGCCATGCAGGTGTTGAACGCGGCCGGCGTAGACGTGTACGCAGCCACCGGCGGCACCGTTGCTGAAGTGGTGGCCGCGCTGCAGGCCGGCCAGCTCGAGGCGCTCACGGGCCCGTCGGTGGCCAAGGATTTCGGCAAGGGCGGCCCGATGGGAGGCATGGGCGGTGGCCGTGGCATGGGCGGCGGTATGGGCCGCGGGAGGGGCCTGTGAGGCTGGTCATCGCCAGTGGCAAAGGCGGCACGGGCAAGACGCTGGTGGCCACCAGTCTGGCGCTGGTGGCGGCTGAGCGGGCCACTGGCAGCGACGCGCTGCCCGCGCTGCTCGATGCTGACGTCGAGGCGCCCAACGTTGCGCTATTCGTGCGGGCCGAGGTCAGCGAGACGGTGGCGGTGGAGCGATTGGTGCCGGT
The DNA here is from genome assembly GCA_012729155.1 of Chloroflexota bacterium. Classification (GTDB taxonomy): domain Bacteria; phylum Chloroflexota; class Anaerolineae; order UBA1429; family UBA1429; genus JAAYDS01. The sequence goes on from JAAYDS010000176.1 coordinate 1,663, forward strand.
GGTAAATGCAGCGCTGTGCACCCATTGTGGCCGCTGCGCCGAGGTGTGTCAGTTCAACGCCATCGCGGCGCTGCCGACGCAGACGCTGGTGTTTGCCGAGCTGTGCCATGGCTGTGGGAGTTGTGCCTTGCAGTGCCCGGCCGGTGCCATCACAGAAGAACCACAGCCCATGGGCCGTGTGACGCTGGGGCAGGCAGCCGGGCTACGCCTGGGCGAGGGCGAGCTGCAGGTGGGCGAGGCCATGGCCACGCCGGTGATCCGGGCGCTCAAGCACGAGGCACAGCGACGCGGCTGGGACGGAGAGGCGCTGACCATCATCGACGCGCCCCCCGGCACCGCGTGCCCGGTGATCGAGGCACTGCGTGGCGCCGATGCGGCCCTGTTGGTCACCGAGCCGACGCCCTTTGGCCTGCACGACCTGCGCATGGCGGTAGAGGTGGCGCGCGATGTGTTGGGCCTGCCCGTGGGCGTGGCCATCAACCGCGACGACGGCGGCGATGGCTCGGTGGCGGCCTACTGTGCTCAAGAGGGGCTGCCGGTGCTGTTACGGTTGCCGCTAGAGCGCGAGATAGCCGCGGCCTACTCTGACGGGCAGCCGCTGGTCACCGCTCTGCCGAGGTATCGACCGACGTTTGAGGCGGCGCTCGACGCGCTGCTGGCGCTGGCTGAGGAGGCGCAGCCATGAAGCAGTTAGTGGTGTTGGGCGGCAAAGGAGGCACCGGCAAGACCACGGTGGTGGCAGCGCTAGCGCAGCTGATGGCCACTGAGGGCCGACTGGTGCTGGCCGATGCTGATGTGGACGCGCCCAACCTGGGGCTGCTGCTGGCGCCCGAGGTGCTCTACGGCGAGCGGTTTGTTGGCGGCAGCGAGGCGGTGATCGACGAGACGGCCTGCATTGGCTGTGGCACCTGCCAGGACGTGTGTCGCTACGATGCCGTTTTGGCCACTGATGGTGTGTATACCGTCGACGCCATCGCGTGCGAGGGCTGCGCGGCCTGCCACTATGCCTGTCCGGCAGGGTGCATCGATATGGAGCCGGCCGAGAGTGGTGAGTGGTATCGCTCGATGACACGGTTGGGCGACCTGGTGCATGCTCGGCTGTTCGCCGGGCAAGAGAACTCGGGCAAGCTGGTGAGTCTGGTGCGCCATCAGGCGCAGGTGCTGGCCCAAGACCGCGACGCCAGGTGGGTGCTGATCGACGGCTCGCCGGGCATTGGCTGTCCGGTGATCGCCGCCGTCACAGGCGCCGATCTGGCACTGATGGTGGCCGAGCCGACGGTGTCGGGCCAGCACGACCTGGACCGCGTGTTGGGCGTGGCGGCGCACTTTCGGGTGCCGGCTGCCGTGGTCATCAACAAGGGAGACATCAACCCTGGACGCAGCGCCGAGATCGAGGCCTACTGTCGCGAGCGGGATCTGCCCATGCTGGGCGTGCTGCCCTATGACGACGCGGCCATGGCGGCCATGCGCCAGGGGCGCACCGTCACCGAGGCATCAGACGGGCCGCTGGCGCAGGCCCTGCGGGGGCTTTGGGCTGTGCTCAAGCCGATGCTTGGGCAGTGACGGGCAGCGGCTGATGTCGTGTTTGTGTGCAAAGGAGGAAATGACATGCCATTGAGAGATGGAACCGGGCCCTCGGGTGCGGGGGCGATGACTGGCAGAGGTCTGGGCGATTGCGGCGATGGCGCCACTCGTCGCGGGTTGTTCGGTGGCCTGTTTGGCCGTGGCACAGGGCTCTTTGGCCGGAGGCGTCGTCCTATGGGCGGACGCCGGCTGGCGGGCCGTGGGCGCCGCTGGCGCAGGTGAGTGTTGGCGTTGGTGACGGATGCCGCGCCGCGAGAGCGAACGTACACAGAAGGAGAGCGTATTTGAGACGGCGAGTATATACCGGGCCGTGGGTTGCACGGTCGATGGGCGGCAGGCGCAGGGCCTACCGCGAGCGGTACGACGCACCTGGGACTGCCCAGGGCGGGTTTGGTGGGCGCTGGCGATGGACGCCGCGCTACAAGAGACAGCATCTACATACAAGGAGGCATCACATGCCACGAGGAGATCGCACAGGGCCCTGGGGTGCAGGGCCGATGACAGGCAGAGGAATGGGCTATTGCGCTGGCTATGACGCGCCGGGCTATGTCGATGGCGGGTTTGGC
>JAAYDS010000005.1 GCA_012729155.1 Chloroflexota bacterium
CGCTTCACGTTGCTCTCGCGGAGCGCCACCTCGGCGGCCACCGCGATGTTGTTGAACAGGCAGAAACCCATGGCGTTGTGTCGCGTGGCATGGTGCCCTGGTGGGCGCACAAGGGCCACGCCGCGATCCAACTCACCGGCCGCTACCTGTCGCACCAGTTCAACCGTGCCGCCGGCAGCCAACAGCGCCGCCTCGTACGAGCCAGCGCTCAACACAGTATCAAAGCCGAGTGCGCCCCCGCCCATGGCCGACATACCACGCACCGCATAGATCAGGGCCTCGTTGTGCACCAGCGAGAGCTCTCGCTCGGTGGCGGGTCTCGGCGCCATCGGCACCATGCGCTCCAATAACCCCGAGCGTTCGAGCTGAGCCAGAATGGCCCGTAGCCGCTCAGGCGACTCGGGATGTTTGCCCGTGTCGTGGTTCAGAAAGGCTTGGCTATAGAGCAGGCCCACACGCACCATCATCGCATCCTTTCGGCACCGAACCCACAAAGTCGATTATAGACCAGAGCCCAGACATCGAAAAGCGCCCGTGGTCCAGATTGCCACACAGACTGCCCATGGCTAGAATGCGACAATCACTCCTAGACGAGCAGTGCCTTGAATCATCGACGCGTTCGCGCTAACGCCTCTCACTGCGACTCTGCCAGCGCCGCACTGCGTGCGCCAGAACGTCGCGCGCTCACCAGCGGCAATGTGTATGGCCACGTGGCCAGGCTGGCAACGCCCACAGCCATCGAGATGGCGCTCTATTCAGCCACAGGCCTGTTGCACGCCTACTGGATGGGCCAGGTGGGGCCGTTGGCCTTGGCGGCCGTGTCGATGGGCACGGCGCTGCGCACGGTGCTCATCAGCCCGATGATGGGGCTGTCAGCGGGTGGCATGGCAGTGGTTGCCCACGAGATCGGGCGCAGCAACCGCAACGCCGCCGACCACGCCTGTGCCCAGGTGATAGTGCTGATCTTGCTGCTGGTGCTACCGCTGATGGCTGTGGGCCAGCTTATGGGCAGCATCTTTCTGCGATGGATGGGGGCCAGCGGCCAGGTGCTGAGCAGTGGCATTGCCTATCTGCGCGTCCTGCTGTGGGGGCTCTTTTTCATGGAATGCATGCCCACACTCAACGGTGTTATTCGTGGCTCCGGGCGGCCCGAGTTCACTCTGCGCATCACGATCATCAGCCGGGTGGCCTTCTTTGCCCTCGAGCCGGTGCTGGCCCTCGGTTGGGGACCGGTGCCACCCATGGGCGTTATTGGTGTGGCCTGGGCCGAAATGCTGGCAAGTGTCGTTGGCGTTGCGGGCCAGGCAGTCATGCTGCTATCTGGCCGCGGCTGCCTCGCACTTCATCTGGCAGACTTGAGGCCAGACTGGCCCATGATGCGGCGCATCCTGCGGATCGCCATCCCCAACTCGGCGCAGCGGTTCTCGCCCAACCTGGCCAATGCGCTGTTTATGCGCCTTGTGGCCGGCCTGGGCGACGCGGTGCTCGCCGGTTACAGCATCTTTGCGCAGGTGCAGATCTTTGTACAGGGGCCTGTTCAGGGGCTCCAATCTGCCGCGGCGACCATGGTAGGGCAGAACCTCGGCGCCCGCCATCCGACGCGCGCGGCCAAGTCGGCCTGGTTTGCCGCTTATCTTGGAGGGGGCCTCTCGCTGCTGCTCTACGGTGTAACCAATCTGTTCGGTAGCCAGTTGCTGCCACTGGTGAACAGCGATCCCGCCGCGGTCGCGGCGGCTCGTGAGGTGCTGCGCTACGCACTGGCCTTTGGCCTGTTCAACGGCATCTGGCTGGTACTGGGCAACGCACTGGCGGGCGCGGGCGACGCTGTGGCGCCCACGGGAGTTAGCATCGTCTCGCTGTGGGCCGTGCAGCTGCCAGCCTGCTGGTTGCTGGCGCATCCCCTCGGGCTAGGCTCGATGGGCGTTTGGTTGGGTATGATCTTGGGGCATATTGCCAGCGCCGCGGGCATGGCTGTGCGTTTTCGGCGTGGGCACTGGGAGACGAGCCACGTCTAGCTTACGTCTGTCGCCCCACGGCGCTATCGAGCTGCTTGGTGAATACCCAGTACGCTTTGTGCACAACTGCCCCGATGGCCCGAGCGTAATAGTCCACGGGCCCCGCCCAACTGATCTCGGCGTCTTGCCAGCCCTGATCTCGCAGATCGCGCAAGCAGAGTCGCAGCAACAGGCGGCCCAGCCCCCGACGACGATGCTCCGGATGGGTGTAAGTGGGCCCGAAGCGGTTCTTGCCCGTGACGCCGTAGACGGCGAACGCGACCGGCCGCACGCCGGCAAGGGCTATAAAGGCCGAGACCGGATGGTTTTCGGCGGCTACTCGCACCTCTGTGGCAAAGGCTGTGGACTGTATCGCACCTAGCGCCGCGATCGCATCCACATCGACCGCAGCCATACGGCGGATGGTGATCTCCTGCAGGGCATAGTCTCTCTCGGCCTCGGTCGTTGCCAGATCAGTCGTGGCGAGGTCGACGTGCATATCGACTCTGGCGACGCGATCGGTCTCGTACCCGTGGCGCCAAAGGAACGATAGCGCCGGCGTCAGACGCAGGTCCACGCCCGGGTAAAAGTAGTTGGGGCCCACACCGCCGACGGTGGCTCTGCTCAGGCCCATGGAGCGCGCCTCATCCTCAAGCCTGTGCAACAGCGCCGAGCCTATGCCTCGACGCTGCCAGTGAGGATCGACCGCCAGGAATTTGACGACCAGGGCATCATCGCGAACACAGCCCACCGCAAAGCCGGTCATAGCAGTGCCCGAGATGGCGGCCAGCCGCAGAGATTGTAGTGAGGTGGTGTCTCCCGTCGTGAGCCGCGCAAAAGCGTCGGCATCGAGGGTGCTGTCATAGTCTAGCGCGGCGAACACGGCGAGGGCCTGGGGCGCGAGGCCCTCGCTCAAGAGGCAGATCTCGTGTTTCATGTGGCTTGAGCTCTGGCTCGTCGCCAACGGCCGATGAATTTGGCAGCTTCAACCACGACGAACAGCACCGAGCTCAAGGCAAAGCTCGCCAGCAGCTGCCCAGGCGTCAGCGCGGTGGTGTCGAAAATGCCCTGTAAGAACGGCGTATAGACGACCGCCAGTTGCAGCAGGATGGTCAGCAGCACCGCGAGCAGCAGAGGCCGGTTGGAGCCGATGCCCAGCGTAAAGAGCGACTGGTGATCAGAGCGTACAGCCAGCGCATTACCCATTTGTGCCAGGCTCAGGACAGTAAAGACCATCGTCTGCCAGATGCGATCATCTTCCCAGCCGAAATGGTTACCGACGTATTCCGTGGCGAGGCATATGGCGCCCAATAACAGGCCAACCCACAGAATGTAGCTGCCGGTCCCGCGCGCCAGCACGCTTTCTCCAGGTGGGTGGGGAGGTCGATCCATGGTGTCGGGTGCCGTTGGCTCGACGCCCAACGCCAGGCCTGGCAGGCCGTCCGTTACCAGGTTGATCCATAGTAGCTGCACTGCTGTGAGCGGCAGTGGCATGCCCAGCAACGGGGCCATCAACATCAAAAAGATCTCGCCGACGTTGCTCGACACGATGTACTTGACGAATTTGCGGATGTTCTCATAGATCGTGCGCCCCTCTTCGATGGCGTTCACGATGGTGGCAAAGTTGTCGTCGAGCAGCACCATATCAGCGGCCTCTTTGCTCACATCGGTGCCGGTGATGCCCATGGCCACGCCGATATCGGCGCGTTTGAGCGCAGGTGCATCGTTCACGCCGTCGCCGGTCATGGCCACAAAGTGTCCCTTGCGCTTGAGTGCCTCGACGATCTTGACTTTGTGCTCGGGGCTGACGCGTGCATAGACGGAGACATCCTCGACCACGCCCTCGAGCTCGTCTACCGACATCTCCTCGAGCCGTCGCCCTGTGATGACCCGCTCCATGGGGGCATCTGCGCTGACGATGCCCAACTCTCGCGCGACGTTCAGTGCCGTCAATGGGTGGTCGCCGGTGATCATCACGGGTCGGATCCCTGCCGTCCGGCACTCGTCCACTGCTTGCTTGACCTCTGGCCGCGGAGGGTCGATCATGCCCATCAACCCCACAAAGATCAGGTCGGACTCTACGACGCCGGCATTGCTGGTGTTGGGTACCTTATCCCACCCGCGGTAGGCGCCGGCCAACACGCGCATCCCCCCTTGAGCCAGCGACTCGTTGGCGCTTGCGATGCGCTCTCGCCAGTGGTCGTCAAGGGGCACCACCTCGCCTGCGTCGTAGACCCGCGTGCAGATGTCCAGTAGGCCATCAGGGGCGCCCTTGGTGAAGGCGATATAATCGTTCGCGGGCAGCACTCGCAGCACGCAGTCCACGGGATTACCATCATCGCAGTCTCGCGCCGAAGGGATGGCGTGGACCGTCGTCATGCGTTTGCGTTCCGATGAAAAGGGTACCTCAGCTACTCGCGGTAGCAGCGTCTCCATGTGTGACTTCCACATGCCCTTTTGTGCTGCGACCACAACCAGCGCCCCTTCGGTCGGATCACCCACGGCACGATACTCCTCAGACCGGTC
>JAAYDS010000177.1 GCA_012729155.1 Chloroflexota bacterium
AGAATACGTGAAGCGCGGAGGCAGCATGGGCATACTCGATCGTTTTTCACTCAAGGGGCGCGTTGCACTGGTCACTGGCGGTGGCCAGGGCATTGGCCAGGCATATGCCTTGGCTCTGGCTGAGGCAGGGGCAGATGTAGCCATTGTTGACCTGAACCCCGAGACAGCTGGGACAGTGGCTGGTGAGGTCCAGCGGTTTGGCCGACGCTCGTTAGCCGTAGTGGCAGATGTGAGCGATGCCGCGCAGGTGAGCGAGATGGTGACTCGCGTGGTCGACGGGTTGGGCAGGCTCGATATCGGCGTTAACAATGCCGGTGTGCGTTGCTGGGCGGCCGCTGAAGAGATGACGCCGACGGAGTGGGATGATCTGATGGCCGTCAATCTCAAGGCGGTCTTTCTCTGTTGTCAGGCCGAGGCCCGCGTCATGCTGGCACAGGGGTATGGCAAGATTATCAACACAGCGTCGATGTCGGCGCACATCGTCAATCGCCCACAGAAGCAGGTGGGCTACAACACGTCCAAGGCGGGCGTGGTGCACCTGACGCGCTCTCTCGCAGCAGAGTGGGCCGACCGCGGCGTGCGTGTCAACAGCATCAGCCCTGGCTACACTGAAACGCCTCTTGTGGCCAGTGTCGCGCATCTGATCCCGGGGTGGCTCAAAGACGTGCCGTTGGGCCGTATGGGGCAGGTGAGTGATCTGCAGGGGGCGGTGGTCTATCTGGCCTCACAGGCATCGGACTATGTCACCGGGCATGACCTTGTCGTCGATGGCGGCTACACCTGCTGGTGAGGTTCGCCACCAAAGCGAAGGGCCCGCTCGATCGAGCGGGCCCCGTTGTTGTCTGCTATCAAGTGGTGTTCAGGCCGAGAACCAGGGGATGATGCCCAAATAGCGGACGATCAGGACCACCAACATCACGCCAAGCACGACCTTGACGAGCTTTTCACCGCCCTTGACGGCGGCATGGCTGCCGATCCAGGCACCAGAGCCATTGCCAATGGCCAGGAAAAGCCCGTAAAGCCAGTTCACCTGGCCGCCGAGCGCGAATATGAGCAGCGCTACGGCCGTGGTAGCACCGATGATGAAAACCTTGTGCATGTTGGTCTTGACGAGATCCAGACCGGTGGTGAGAACAAGCGCTGCGATGATGTAAAAGCCCACACCAGCTTGGACGATTCCCGAGTAGAAGCCGATTGCCAACAGGGCCACAACAGCGATGGCGATGCGCGTTGGCGTCATCTCGATCTCACGCTTGTTCTTTAGCCAGCGCTGCGGGTTGACGACCAGCACCACCAGCATGGCCACCATGGCGAATACGAGCAACTTGTTAAAGAAGCTAGGATCGAGCTGGACGCCTGCCAACGCCCCCGCCACCGAGCCGATCACAGCGGGCACAGATAGCATCAGACTCATCTTGACGTCGGACATGCCGCCTTTGCGAAAGCCTGCGACTGCCGAGACGTTCTGAACCAGGACCGCCACGCGATTGGTGCCGTTCGCCATAGAGATCGGCAGGCCAGCCAACTCGAGCGCAGCAAGGGTCAAGAACGAACCGCCGCCGGCCAACGTGTTGATAAATCCTGCCAGCGTTCCGGCTACAATGATGATGGCCGCAGTGAGGACGTTGAGCTCGCCCATCGGTCAGTCTCCCCCTGTATCGTAATGCCAGACGAGCCTTCATTATAGTGCACCACTGCACAGCTGCAACCTGCCCCGACCGACTCATCGCCCTTCATGACGGTCGACATGTGTTGACAGTTAGCCTGGTAGATGATAGAATCACTGAAAATGAGAGGGGCGGAGACGCCCATTCATCTGGGCTGCACGGCAGCCTTTTGGCTTTGTGGAGGCCTCCAAGGATGGATCTTGCCGCCATCATCAGAGATATCCCCGATTTTCCCGTCAAGGGAATCCTCTTTAAAGACATCACCCCGCTGCTGCGCGAGCCCGAAGCATTTGGACAGGCCGTCAGGCAGTTGGCAGAACGGTTCCGCGATGCGCATATCGACCAGGTTCTGGCGATAGAGTCTCGTGGGTTCATCTTTGGCGCTCCCCTGGCGCTCGAGCTTGGCGCTGGGTTTGTGCCCGTTCGCAAGCCGGGCAAACTGCCTGATGAAACGATTGCTGTCGAGTACACTCTCGAGTATGGCACCAACCGGCTCGAGATCCACACAGATGCCATCCATGCTGGCGAGCGCGTGCTGGTGGTGGACGACCTGCTAGCCACAGGCGGGTCGGCCAAGGCGGCCATACAGCTGGTAGAGAGGCTGGGGGGAGAGGTCGTTGCTGCGACCTTTGTCATCGAACTAGAGTCACTGGGCGGTGCCGAGAGGCTCGCAGGCTACCCGGTGTACTCGCTCATCAAGTTCTGATCGAGGACACTGACATGAACGCTGAACATCCGCATGCTGAGCGTCTTCGTAATGAAAGAGAGAACGCGGTCCGCGAGATTGCGCGGCTTGAGGAGCAACTCAAGGAGGAGATCGAGCCGGCTTCGGCCACTGATGACGATTCGGCCGATGCTGCCGCTGACATCTATGAGCGGGGCAAGATCATCTCTCTGATCGCGAACCTCGAGAACAAGATCCACTCGTTGGATCGTGCGCTCGAGCTGGTGGCCGACGGCAGCTATGGCATTTGCGAAAAATGCGGCGAAGCGATTCCACTCGAGCGGTTACAGATCATGCCTGAGACAACGCTGTGCGTGCGCTGTGCCAGCGAGCGCGAGCGAGGCCTACGGCGGTATGCCAGTTCTCGCCGCCGCCGTGATGCCGATCTCCCTGATGACGAGGAAGAAGACGAGGTCGACGACTGAGCCTACGACACCGGCCCTGACGCCGCTCGCCGCCTTTGACAAACATTCAGCGTTCGGCCTATTATATGCCGGTTTGGCAAGTGATGGGTGCGAACGCTGTTGTTGTGTGTGCCTGTGGCCAACTGGCAGGGCCGCTGTGCGACACTGCGCTGTTGCCCAACTGGGGCGCCGCACGGGCCCTTGCTGACAAGACATACGAGGAGGTATCATCGATGAGCCAGATGATGGAGATCCGCTGGCACGGACGCGCGGGTCAAGGGGTGGTGACAGCTGGCGAGCTCCTGGCCGAGGCTTCGCTAGAGCAGGGCAACTACTTTCAGGCCTTCCCCGAATATGGTTCAGAGCGTATGGGCGCTCCGATCAAGTCGTACAATCGCATCAGCGATGAGCCGGTAGAGGTGCACTCGCCGGTGCTCGAGCCAGATATGGTCATCATCGTGAACCCGAACTTGATCGGGGTGGTGGATCTGACCGAGGGGCTCAAGTCGGATGGCTATATCCTCATGAACACGCCACAAACGCCGGCCGAGATTCGCCAAAGACTCGGCTATAGCACGGGCCAGGTCTGGTGTGTCGACGCTTCTCGGATCGCTATGGAAGAGTTCAAGCGGGATATCCCCAGCACGATGATGATCGGCGTCGTCTGTCGTGCCACAGGCATCGTCAACCTCGATACCGTAGTACATCTGACCCGCGAGCGCCTGGGTGGCAAACTGCGTCCTGAGGTGGTCGAGGCCAACGTGCGTACTCTGCAACGCGCCTACGATGAGGCAGTGCAGGGCTAGGTTTGATCGGCTCGCTAAAGCCGCTGCGCGGCCTAGCGAGGTTCTCATATGGCTCTTAGTCCGATAGTGGAGGTTATCATGGCCGAAAAGCAGGCTCCGCGCCTTGATCTGCCCTGGCGTGACGCGAGGCCGGGCGGCGTCGTCGTCGAGACCGGCAACTCTGAGACATACATCACCGGCACTTGGCGCACTATGCGCCCCGTACGTGATATGGACCAGTGCACACAGTGCCTGATCTGCTGGATCATGTGCCCTGACTCGGCAATCACTGTCGAGGATGGCAAAGTGGCTGCGTTTGACTATGCACACTGCAAGGGTTGCGGTATCTGCGCTGAACAGTGCCCTGTTAATATCAAGCAGCCTCACAGCGTCACCGGGAATCTGGGCAAAGTGATCCAGATGGTGCCCGAAGGCGACGAGTAGGCACGACGACTGAGGAGGTAATATCACATGGTTACCAGCAAATACATGCCGCTAGACGGCGCGAATGCTGTCTCGCAGGCAATGCGCCAGATCAACCCCAATGTCGTCGCCGCCTATCCCATTACTCCCCAGACTGCCGTGGTGCAGAATTTCTCCGAGTACGTGGCTGACGGCATCGTCGACACAGAATTTGTGCCCGTTGAGAGCGAGCACGCGGCTATGAGCGCCTGCATTGGCGCCTCGGCAGCTGGTGCGCGGGTGATGACGGCGACGGCCGCCAACGGCCTTGCGCTGATGTGGGAGATGCTCTACATCGCAGCTGGCATGCGTCTGCCCATTGTGCTCACAGTGGTCAACCGCGCCCTGTCGAGCCCGCTGAACATCCACTGCGATCACTCTGACAGCATGGGCGCTCGCGATGCCGGTTGGCTTCACTTTTATGCAGAGACTGGTCAAGAGGCCTACGACAACACCATCAAGGCCATCAAGATCGCCGAGCATGCCGATGTGTTGCTGCCCGTCATGAGCTGCCAGGATGGGTTCATCACCGGGCATGGCGTCGAACGCGTAGGGTTGCTGCCAGACGAGGCCGTCAAGGAATTCGTCGGTGGGTATGACCCCAAGTACGCTCTGCTAGACACAGATCATCCTGTTACGATGGGGGCCTGGGACTTTACAGACTATTACTTTGAGCACAAGCGCCAGCAGAGTGAGGTCCTCAATAGCTGTCTGCCCATCGTCGAGGCAGTGAGCAAAGAGTATGAGCAGCTCTCGGGTCGCGATCAGGCCATCTTGGACTGCTACGGCATGGATGATGCCGATGTGGCCATCGTGGTGCTCAGCTCACAGGCCGGCACCACTCGTTCGGTGGTGCGCGAGTTGCGGGCTAAGGGCGTCAAAGCTGGCGTGGTCAAGCCGCGCTTGTTCCGCCCCTTCCCCGCGACGCAGCTGGTGGATGCCATCAAGAACTGTAAGGCTGTGGCCGTGATGGATCGCGCAATCTCGTTTGGCGCCATGGGCGGGTGTGGCCCCTTGTTCCTCGACCTGACATCGGCGCTCTTCAACCTGGGCGTGCAGCTCCCGGTGGTCAACTATATCTATGGCCTCGGCGGGCGCGATACGATGCCCTCTGACATCGCATCGGCCTTTGCCGACTTGCAGGAGATTGCAGCGACAGGTACCCGCGGCGAGCTCGTCCGATACCTGGGTCTGCGTGACTAGCCTGGCCAGGTCCTTGCTGGTTGCGCACCCTATTGCTAAGGAGTGACCGACATGGCAGAACGCATCCGCATCAACTTGCGTGAGATCATCAAGCCGGAAGAACGGCTGGCTCCGGGTCACCGCCTGTGCGCCGGCTGTGCAGAACCGACGGTCGTGCGCCAGATCATGCACGCCATCGATGAGCCGGTGGTCGTGGCCACTGCGACCGGCTGTCTTGAGGTATCAACCACAGTATATCCTTACACGTCTTGGAACGTGCCCTGGATACACAGTGCCTTTGAGAACGCGTCAACCACCATTGCCGGCGTGGAGGCTGCCTACAAGGCGCTCAAGCGCACGGGCAAGATCCCAGCCGATCAGGACATCAAGTTCCTGGCCTTTGGGGGCGATGGTGCCAGCTATGACATCGGCTTTCAGTTTATCTCTGGCGTTCTAGAGCGTGGGCACAAGGTTGTTTACATCTGCCTCAACAACGAGGCATATATGAACACAGGTATTCAGCGCTCGAGCGCCACGCCGCTGGGAGCCCACACCACCACATCGCCCGCCGGCGAGGTGATTCAGGGCAAGACTCAGTGGCGCAAGCCCTTTACGCGCATCATGGCCGCTCACGATATCCCTTACGTGGCTCAGGCCTCGCCCCACAACTATCGCGATCTGATGACCAAGGTAAAAAAGGCCGTCGCGGCCGATGGCCCAGCGGTACTGAACGTTCTTGCGCCGTGCCCGCGCGGCTGGCGCCACGAGAGCGACCAAACCATGGCCATCGCCAAGTTGGCCGCCGATACCTGCTATTGGCCGCTGTACGAGATCGAAGATGGCTACAAGGTGACTGTCAACTACAAGCCGCGCGAAAAGCGCCCGGTAGCAGACTGGCTGCGTGCTCAGGGCCGCTTCCGTCACCTGTTCCGCCCCGCTAATGCCGGCTTGCTCGAAGAGATTCAGAGCCGTGTCGACTTTGAGTGGGAGCGCCTGCTCAAAGACGAGGCCAACTCGTAGGCAGGAGTGCACAGACAAGAGGGTAGCCCTAGAGAGCAAGGCTACCCTCTTTTTGTAACAGAGGAGCGCACCAGAGTATGGTCATTCCACCTAATGTTCACATATCGCAGCATCCTTTGGTGCTGCACAAACTCACGCTGATGCGGAGCGTAACCACCGAACCGAAAAAGTTCCGCGAGCTGATCCGCGAGGTGTCTACGCTGCTGGGCTATGAGGCCACGCTTGACCTGCGCCTGTGTGATGCCGATGTGCAAACCCCTCTTGCGCGCATGACGGGC
>JAAYDS010000178.1 GCA_012729155.1 Chloroflexota bacterium
ATATCCTCGACACCCGTGGGCTGCCGGTCACCGCCCAACATCCAGATAACCCCTGCATTGGCATAGCGCCGTCCCAAGAACTCGCCATAGCTCTGCGCATTGGCGGGGGTGAAGATGATCTGCGCGGCGTCCCACGCGTCGGGCTGCACATACTTGCCCCAGGTTGGCAAGAGCGCCACGTAAATGCCAAGCGTGTTAGCCCGCTGCACAACCCAGTCCACATGCTCAAAGTAGGCCTCATTGGGGCGCGCCGGGTCCTGGTCGTTCAATGGCAGATGCCCATAAGCATTAGGCACATCGATACCGTCGATCTCGGCTAGAACAACCGCCTGAACGACAGTGAACCCCTTCGCGGCGCGGTTCGACAGGTACAGCTCGGCCTCTTGGCGTGTGGTACGATGGAAGAGCTCCCAGGCCGTATCTCCCAGGTAAAAGAAGGGGGCACCGTCATCGTAAACGAGATAACGGCCATTCGGGCTGACGGATAGCTGGCGCATCGTGACTGTACTCCTGTTGAGCTGCTGAGGCCATTGTAAGTGCGGATATATGATGCGGGCAAGCCAGCCAGGCCTTGACGCCAGGGCCCGCCAGCCCTAGTATGGCCTCGATCGCCACAGTGAGGGCACGATGGGCGGAAGCGACGCTGCTACTCTGCTCCTGAGTCTGCTGGCGCTGGGTATAGGGGCCCTAGCGGTCTACAGCGATGCACGCGGGCCCAGACAGCTGTACTATGTGACCAAGCCGTTGGCTACGTCCCTGATTCTGGTCGTAGCTATTTTGCGGTGTCCGTTACGCCCTGCGGTGGGGTTGTGGATCATCATCGGTCTGGGCTGCGCCCTCGCGGGTGATGTGCTGCTGATGCTGCCTCGCGACCGGTTTGTCGCCGGGCTGACATGTTTTCTGCTGGCGCAGGGGGCCTACATCTGTGCCTTTACCAGCGAGTCAGCGCTACTCGGCCCGCTCTGGGCGCTGGCACCCAGCTTGCTGTTGCTGGCCCTGCTCGGTTTGGCGGTGCTCCCGCGCGCTGGAGCGATGCGGGCGCCGGTCGCCATCTATGGGTTGGTGATTGCCACGATGGCCTGGCGTGCGCTAACGCGGCACCTGGCACTCGACGCGACACACACGCTTTTGGGGGTGCTGGGCGCCTGGCTCTTTGTGGCGTCAGATCTATCGCTGGCCTGGGGGCGGTTCGTCAGGCGTGCAGCCTGGCTACCCATCTTTTGCCTCAGCAGCTACTATCTGGCGCAGATTCTAATCGCACTATCCATCTAGAGGAGAGCTGGTATGCTAGATCGATTCAACTGGGGCATTCTGGGGCCCGGGCGCATTGCCCAACGCTTTGCCGCTGACCTTGAGCGCCTGCCCGACGCCCGCCTGCTGGCAGTGGGCTCGCGTAGCGCCGAACGTGCCGAGTCCTTTGCCAGCGCTCATGGCGCCCAGCGCGCCTACGACAGCTACGCCGCACTGGCTTCTGACCCTGACGTACAGGCCATCTATGTAGCCACGCCACACCCCTTTCATCTGGAGACAGCACAACTCTGCCTTCAGCAAGGCAAGGCCGTGCTCTGCGAAAAGCCCCTTGCCGCCAATCTGGCTCAGACCGAGTCGCTGGTTGCCAGCGCACGACAGCACGGCGCCTTTCTGATGGAAGCGATGTGGACCCGCTTTAATCCCGTCATGATACAGGTGCGTACCTGGCTTGCCGAGGGGCGCATCGGCGAGCCCCGCCTCGTCACCGCTGACTTTGGCTTTGCCGGGACAGTGGACCCCGCCTCAAGATTGTTCAACCCGGCACTTGCTGGCGGTGCCCTGCTCGATGTAGGCGTGTATGTGGTCTCGCTGGCACACATGGTCTTTGGCTCTCCACCAACACGCATCAAAGCCACCGCAGCCGTAGGCGAGACGGGTGTAGACGAGCAGACGGCTCTTGCCCTGGCCTTTGCAGGCGGCGGACTGGCATCGCTCACCTGCGCCATCTGCACCAACACGCCCCAGATGGCACGCATCGATGGAACCGGGGGGCGCATCACCATCCCGGCCTTTTGGCATGCCACCGAGGCGACGCTGGAACCGCTGCATGGCGAGCCTATCACCACCCGTGGCGACGCCAGCTACCACTATGAGGCCGCCGAGGTGATGGCCTGTGTGCGTGCCGCTCGCCTAGAGAGCGATGCCATGCCGCTGGATGAATCGATCGCCATCGCGGCTACGCTCGATGCGGCCCGGCATGCGGTTGGCGTACGTTATCCATTCGACGCGAGGTAGTGCCATGCGTAATGCGATGCCCTACGGTCAGGTAGCCGGCGTGCCGGTGCCAGTTGCCCGCCTGGTGCTGGGGACGATGATCGTCAGCATTCAAGAACGCGAACGTAGCTTTGAGCTTCTCGACGGGGTGTTCAGCATGGGCGGCAATGCCTTTGACACCGCCCACGTGTATGCCGGTGGCCAGAGCGAGCGTTGCCTGGGCGCCTGGCTGCAGGCGCGCGCCAACCGCGAGCAAGTGTTCATCTTGAGCAAGGGCTGCCACCACAATCAAGACCGTGCGCGCGTGACGCCCTATGACCTGTCTGCCGACCTGCACGACTCTTTGGCGCGCCTGCAGACCGACTATATCGACCTTTACCTGCTGCACCGTGACGACCCTCAAGTGCCAGTGGGCATCATCATGGATGCGCTCAACGAGCACCACGCCAAAGGCCGCATCCGTGCCTTTGGCGGTTCAAACTGGACACATCAACGCATCGCCGAGGCCAACGCCTACGCCGCGCGCCATGGCCTGACGCCCATGGTGGCAAGCAGTCCTAACTTTGGCCTGGCCGAGCAGGTGCTGGACCCGTGGGGTCCGGGCTGCGTGTCGATCAGCGGACCCACCAACCAGGACGCACGCGCCTGGTATCAATCTAGCGGGATGCCGATATTCGCCTACTCATCGCTGGGGCGCGGGCTCTTCTCGGGGCGCCTCTCGCGGCAGAACCTGCCTGAGGCCGAACGACTGCTCGATAGCGCTGCACGCACGGCCTATCTGCACGAGGTCAACTTGAAGCGCCTCGACCGCGTGGCCCAGTTGGCCGCAGAACGAGGCTATAGCGTGCCACAGGTGGCCCTGGCCTATGTGCTACATACACCGCTCAAGGTCTTTCCACTGGTGGGCGCAGCCAATGCAGGCGAGTTCGCCGAGAACCTGCGCGCTCTCGAGATCGTGCTCACGCCCGAGGAGTGCGCCTGGCTCAACCTGGAGCGAAACGAGCGATAGTGATACTGCACGCTCAATGGTGTTTTTTATGAGTATATTAGTCAACATTGTTGCCTCGCAGATGACATGCTATAATCTACCGACGATCAACACTGCATGAGGTAACGCCATGAACCATCGTCTCGAACTGACCCCGGAACAACTGACGCGGCGTACCGACCCTGCGTTGTTCGGCTTTGACTCGACGGCCGAGCTGCCGCCGCTGCGGCGGGTCATTGGTCAAGATCGTGCTGTGGGCGCCATCGAGTTCGGCGTTGAGATGCCTGGTGATGGCTATAACATCTTTGCCGTCGGGCCGGCGGGCTCGGGCCGCACCACTGCGGTGCGCCGCTTTCTCGATCAGCACGCCGCCACCCGCCCAGCGCCCCCCGAATGGTGCTATGTCTACAACTTTGAAGACGCCCGTGCGCCTAGGGCCGTCAGCCTGCCGTCTGGGCGCGCCGTCGAGTTGCGCAATCAGATGGCCCGTCTGGTCGAACGCCTGCGCGAAGAGATCCCTCGCACTTTTGAAGGGCAGCCGTACGAGGATCGGCGGCGACAGCTCCTATTGCAGATGCAGCAGCGCCAACAGGCTCTGTATGAAGAGCTTGAGCGCTATCTCAACGAGCGTAACTTTGCTCTGATCCGCTCGCAGACGGGCCTGGCAATCGCGCCAATGCTGAACGGCGAGGTGCTCACTGCCGAGGCCTATCAAAAGCTCGACCCTGAGATCAAGAAAAAGTACGAGTCTTTCAGGCCCGAGCTCCAGGAGCAGTTCGATCGGGCCATGCGTGAGGCGCGCGACCTCGACCGCGAGAGCCGCAAGGCCATCGAGAACATTAACGGGGAGATCGCTGGCTTTGTGGTGGACAACCTCATCGCCGAGATGCTCGAGTCCTTTGCTGACTGCGAAAAAGTGATCACCTATCTGCGCGCAGTGCGAGACGACGTGGTGGCCAACGTCGAACGCTTCATGGGGCACGAGGAAGAGGCGATGCCCTTGCCCATACCTGGGCGAGATAGCAGCGAGCGCTGGTTCAGACGGTATGAGGTGAATGTTCTCTCGAGCGTGCCGGCTTGCGAGTGCGCGCCAGTAATCGTTGAGGACAACCCCACCTATCACCGCCTGGTGGGCCGCATCGAGCACCGTACCGAGTTTGGCACGATGGTCACTGATTTCACCCAGATACGCGCCGGGGCCCTGCATGCCGCCAACGGGGGCTATCTGGTGCTCGACGCGCGCCAGGTGCTTTCGAACCAACTCTCTTGGGAGGCGCTCAAGCGGGCCCTGCGCAACCACGAGATCAAGATCGAAGAGATGGCCCAGTTCTATGGCCTTGTGGCCGCTTCGACGCTCGAGCCCGAGCCCATCCGCCTAGACGTCAAGGTGGTGTTGATTGGCGATCCGATGCTGCATCAACTCCTGGCATCATATGACGAGGATCTGCGTGAGCTGTTCAAGGTCAAGGCCGAATTCGTTACCCTGATCGATCGTGAAGAGGAGCACTTGCGTGACTATGCCCAGTTCGCGGGTGACCTTTGTCGACGCGAAGGACTGCGTCATCTGTCGCCCGACGGCGTCGCACGGCTGGTGGATGAGGCCTCGCGGCTGGTGTCGGATCAGGGGCGCATGACCACACGGTTCTCGACGGTGGCTGACATCGTGCGCGAGGCATCGTTCTTCGCCGGGCGGGCTGGCCGAGATCTGAGCACCGCCGACGATGTAGCAAATGCAGTCGAGGCACGTCGCAAGCGACTGGACTATGTAGCCGAACGGTATCGCGCGAGCATCACCGATGGCACGGTGCTGATTGACACCGACGGCGCGGTGGTGGGACAGATCAACGGGCTCTCGGTAGCACAGACGGCCGAGTTTGCCTTTGGCATGCCTTCGCGCGTCACGGCACGAACCTATCTGGGGCGCGCAGGGATCGTCAGCATCGACCGCGAGGTCAAGATGACGGGACCGATCCATGACAAGGGGCAGTTGATCCTGTCATCCTATCTGGCCAGCCGTTTTGCGCAACAGCACAGCCTGTCGGTTGCAGCCAGTCTGACGTTCGAGCAATCGTACGGCGGCATCGAGGGCGATAGCGCCTCATCGACGGAGCTCTATGCCCTGCTCTCAAGCCTGGCCGATGTGCCCATCAAGCAAAACCTAGCTGTCACTGGCTCTGTGAACCAGTTTGGACAGGTCCAGGCCATCGGCGGTGTCAACGCCAAGATTGAGGGGTTCTACGACCTGTGCCACGAACGCGGGTTAACCGGCGAACACGGCGTGCTCATCCCGGCCTCGAATGTGCGGCACTTGATGCTACGTGACGACGTCACCGCGGCGGTCCGCGAGGGCAAGTTCCACGTCTATGCCGTCGCGGCCATCGAAGAAGGCCTTGAGCTGCTCACTGGCATGCCCGCGGGCGAGCTGGATGAAAATGGTGACTATCCAGAGGGGACCATCTACCATCAAGTGCAGCTCAAGCTAGACGCCTATCGCGAGGCGCTCAAGGCCGAGGCCAAGCCCAGAGAGAACGGCAAGGACACAGGCGAGGACGAAGCCGCGGCCAGTAGCGAGGCGCCGCCGCAGGCTCCATCCATCAAAGATAGCAGCGAGTAACAGCAGAGAGCCCGCTTACGCGGGCTCTCTCTTTCACCGTTGCTGTTCCATCACTTCAAAATAGCGCCTCACAAAGCGCAACACCTGATAGTATTCGGCGTTGCCGACGCTGGCCAAGTCATCATCGATATAGACCAGCGGATAGACACAGAACCCCTGCTC
>JAAYDS010000179.1 GCA_012729155.1 Chloroflexota bacterium
CGCTCAACGGCCCGCAGCGCAAGATCGGCTTTGTCTTCCAAAAGCCCAGCCTGATGCCCTGGCGCAGCGCTCTGCGTAACGTGACGCTGCCCCTCGAGCTAGCCGGCGTGCCCCTGAGCCAGGCGCGTGCGCGAGCCCGCGAGCTACTGACGCTGGTTGGCCTGGCCGAGTTCTTTGATGCGCGCCCTCACGAGCTCTCTGGCGGCATGCAGCAGCGCGTGGCCCTGGCGCGTGAGCTGGCGTATGACCCCGATGTGTTGCTGCTCGACGAGCCCTTTGGCGCCCTCGATGCGCTCACCCGCGAAAAGATGAACGCCGAGCTGCTGCGCATCTGGCAGGCCCGGCGCAAGACGTTTGTGATCGTCACTCACGATATTCAGGAGGCGGTCTTTTTGTGCGATCGCGTCATCCCCATGACGCCACGACCCGGCCGGCTCAAAGAGCAGATCGTGGTCGACCTGCCCCGCCCCCGCACGCTAGACCTGCTCTCGACGCCTGGCTTTGGCGCGCTGGCGGCGGCGTTGCGCCGCTCGCTAGACTAGGCCGCTACTCGGCTGCGCTGACGCCCACGCCCGGCGCCTCATCGCGAGGCTCGCGCACCCACCAGCGCATGGCCGCCCAGCCTGCCAGCGCAAAGACGGCCGCCACCACGAACATGAGTGCAAAGCCGGGGGCATCGCCAGTGGTGGCGCCACCGCCCATATCCACCAGCCACCCGGCCAGCAGAGGCGCCACCATGGTGGGGATGGCGCTGACTGTGCCATCGAGTGCAGCAAAGGTGGGTACATCGTCGGGCGTGCTGAACTCCATCGACAGACCAAAGCCAGCGATGCTCAGGGCCGACGTGGCGCCATACACGAGCACAAACACGCCATACAGCCAGGCCTGCGCCGGCGCCAGCAGCACCGTCACCATCGCCAGAATGCGGAGCACCGAGGCCAGCTGCATCAACCACTTGTTGCCGCGACGGTCGCCCAGAGAGCCCAGCAACGGCGTGAGCAGTGCCTGGCTCACCAGAGCCGCCATGGTCAACTCGGCAGCAAAGGCATCTTGCACGCCAAAGCGCTGGCGCGCATACACCATAAAGAACGCTGTGCTCATGGTGCCCATGATCACCAGCGCCCGTGCGCCTAGATAACGACAAAAGTTGGGGTTGCGCCTGAGCACCAGCGGTAACCGCCGCCAGTACTCGCGGGCGGCGAGCGGCGTGCGCTCTGGCTGTCGGCGAGGCTCGCGGTTGAGCGCCACGCAGATATACGAGACCACTTGAAAGCAGAAACACAGCCCAAAGCTGTAGGCAAACGAGCGGGGGTAGCTGTACGTGGCGAGCAGATAGCGCGAGAGCCACGCCCCGCCCAGGCCCAGCACGCTGCCCAGGGCGCTGCTGAGGCCAAACATCAGGCCGCGGCGACGTGGCGGGATCACCTTAGAGATCATCGCCTTCCAGGCGGGCGCGCCCAGGCCCCCGGCACCAGTGCCGATAAAGAGCGACACCAGCAGGATGCCCAGCGAGAGTTGGCGCGGCAGTTGGGGCGCCAACAGAATCAGCAGCGCCAGCCAGAGATAGGGCAAGCGCTCGACGATGCTGATGCGCACCACCAGGCTCTTCTTGTGGGCCTGCTGCTCGGCCTGTCGCGAGAGCAGCAGCTGCGGCAGGGCAAAGCCGAGGCTCTGCACCGTGGGCACCAGGCCGATGAGCAGCGCCGAATCGGTGAGGTAGGACGCATAGAGCGTCAGCACCGTGGCGCCAAAGATAAAGCTCATGGCCAGATTGTAGAACGTCAGGTCGAGCAGGTTGACGGTGAAATTCCAGCGCGCGTGCCGCTGGATATAGCGCTCATAGGCATCGGTTTCGACGTGCACCGCATCCCCTTTGCCAGACTGTGATGTGCGCGGCGGCGGGGGGTTACTCGGCGCCGCTGATGCCCACGCCCACCGCCTCATGCCTTGGCTCGCGCACCCACCAGTGCATGGCCGCCCAGCCTGCCAGACTGAACAGCGCAGCCACCACGAACATCACCTGATAACCCCCGCCGCCCAGCGCCGCGGCGCCTGGCAACGCGGCATGGTCGACCAGCCAGCCGCCCGCGACCGGCGCCAGCATGGTGGGCAAGGCGATGAGCGTACCTTCGAGGGCGGTAAAGGTGGGCACATCCTCGGGGACGCTGAACTCCATCGACATAACCATGCCGATGATGGTCATGCCGGCGGTAGATGCATACACCAACATGAACACCACATAGAGCCAAGCCTGCGCTGGTGCCAGCAATACCAACACCATCGCCGCCAGCTGCAGTACCGTCGAGAACTCGAGCAGCCACTTGAGCCCTTTGCGGTCTGACACGACGCCCATCAACGGCGTGAACACCGCCTGACTCAACAGCGCCGCCATGGTCAGCTCGGCGGCAAACTCGTCGGGCACGCCAAAACGCGCCCTGGCATAGATCACATAAAAGGCGGTGGCCATGGTGCCCATCACGATGAGGCCACGCGCCACCAGATAGCGCGTAAAGTTAGGGTTGAGCTTGAGCACCTTGGGGAGGCGCCGCCAGTAGTCGCGAGCCGAGACCGACTTGGCCTCAGGCTGGCGCGGCGGCTCGCGGGTCAGCATCAGGCTCCCGTATGAGGCCAATTGAAAGATAAAGCAGAGCCCAAAGCTATAGGCAAACGTGCGCGGGTAGGCATAGGTGGCCAGCAGTTGTCGCGAAAGGTAGGCGCCGCCCAGCCCCAACACGCTGCCCAGCGCACTGCTCACGCCGAACAGAAACCCGCGCCGGTTGGCGGGGATCACCTTTGAGATCATGGCCTTCCAGGCCGGGGCGCCCAGACCGCCCGCGCCGGTGCCCAGCGCCAGCGAAAAGAGCAGAATGCCATAGGCCAGGCCCGGCTGCATATCGGGCACCAGCAAGATCAGTAACGCCAGCCACGAATAGGGCAAGCGCTCAACCAGCGTGACACGGGCCACCATCCACTTTTTCACGGGCAGGCGCTCGGCCTGCCGCGACAGCAAGAGCTGCGGCAGATAAAAACCCAGACTTTGCACCATGGGCACTAGCCCGATCAAAAGCGCCGAGTCGGTGAGGTACGACGCATACAGCGTCAACATGGTGGCGCCAAAGATAAAGCTCATCGCCAGGCTATAAAAGGTCACGTCTAGCAGGTTGACGACGAGGTTCCACGTGGCGTTGCGCTCGATAAAGCGCTCGTACTCGTTACCGCTCTGCTCCATAGCTGCCCCGTCCACGCCTGCGCAGCGCCAGAGGACCGCGCGTTGTGCTGCAAACCGCGCCATGATAGCACTGCCGCTCAGAGGGCACAAACACGCCTAGCTGTTGGGCAAGAGCACCGCTTTGATCACGTCGCGCTCACCTACAGCCTGCAACGCCTCTGTGGCCTGCTCCAGAGGGTAGCGTCGCGACACCAGCCCCGCCAGCAGATGGCGATGCTGCCGCGTCAGGCTCACCGCGTGCAGGGTGTGGGTCAGGTCGCTCACCCATACGCCCTGCACGCGCACGTTCTTGCGCACGATGGTCTCAAAGGGCGGCAGCGACAGCTCGCCCACGGGCTCGCCAAAGCCCACCAGAGATAGCGCGCCGCCGTGACGCAACAGCTCCAGGCCCTCGCGCGCCGCCGACAGGCTGCCCGAGGCCTCGACCACCAGGTCAGCCCCCAGGCCATGCGTAAGCGCGAGCACCGCCTCGCGGCGCTGATCGGCGTTCAGCTCATGGCGATTCAGCAGCGTGGTGGCCCCCACCTGCGCGCAATAGTCGAGCCGCGCGCCGGTTCCTCCGATGACGATGACCTGCTCGGCGCCGCTGGCGTGGGCCAGCAACGTCGAATAGATGCCCAGCGGGCCAGGGCCAAAGACCACCACCGTGTCGCCAACCTGTACGGGCGAGAGGGCGAACCCGTGAGCCGCCGTGGCCCCCGAGCAAGAGGCCGCAACCAGCAGGGCGGGGTCGTCGTCCGGCTCCAGAGCGATGAGCGGCGTACGAGCATCTAGCACCAGGTGGCTGGCATAGCAGCCGTTGAGGTGTGGCGGCTCGTGGAGCGAGCGGTGGATGCCATAGGCCCAGCGCCGAGAACAGAGGGACGGCTGGTGTTTGACGGCGCAATAGTAGCAGTGGCCACAGGTCACGCCCCGTTCCCACAGTACCAGCGCCCCTGGCGCAAGCGGCCGGCCGTAGACATCGCAGCGCGCACCAGAGACATCGAGCAGCCGCCCGACACCCTCGTGACCCAGAATGATGGGCAGAGGGGTGCGTGGATCGCGGCCCGCCCACATGTGCACATCAGAGCCACAGACGCCCGCCGCAACCACCTGCACCAGCGCCTGCCCCGCCAAGAGCGCCGGCACCGGCAGCGTCTCGATCGTGAGTGGCTCGCCAAAGCGCTGTAGAACCGCAGCCTTTGCCTGCATGGTTGCCCCGTCGCTCGCGTTTCAGGGCCTGCCGGTAAGCAGGCGCCTCCAAGCGAGCCAGTTGGTGTTATCGCTTGTGGCGCCAGTTAGCAGGTTGAGGCGCGGCGGCTTGTCGGCTGCTGGCCCGAACCGCTGCGCCTCAGCCTGCGGCTGCGCAGGCGCTTCAGCCAGAGCCTGCACGGCATAGGCATTGGGTGGCAGCATGCCGGCCTCAACGGCGGCCTGACTGATCCAGGCGTCGGTCTCGCGCAGGGCGATCTGTGCGTCCAGCTCGGCGCGTTGCCGCTCGAGATCGGTGATCTCATCCTCGAGCTGTACGCGCCAACTCTCCAACCGAGCCAGCTCGACGGCCTGCGAGACGAATGAGGCCAGGAACGTGACCGCAAAGGCGATCGATAGCATCAGCAGGATCTGCGCGCGACGCTTGTCACGTACAACGTTGGTACCCATGGCGCACCCCAACAGGATTTGCATTCACGTCCACAGGTGAACTTCTTGTGAACCGACTTGAGTGCTATAATAGCATAAATGAGAGCTTGGTGGCAGGCAACTGTCAGAATGGGGTAGGAGACAACATGGCACAAGATATCCTCATTGTTGACGATGATCGACAGGTGGCGGAGGCGATGCAGCGGGCGCTAGAGCCCGAGTTCGAGGTGCGCATCATCACAGAGGCCAATCAAACGCTCGAAGCCTGTCAAACCAAGCGTCCCGATCTGATCATCATGGATATCACCTTTCCCGAAGGGCGCAGCGGGCTCGAGGCCACGCAGACAGTGCGCAAGACGGAAGCGCTGACCGACATCCCTGTGCTGTATGTATCGGGGTGGGACGAGATCGAGGACAAAGAGGACAGCTTTGCCTCGGGCGGCGATGATTTCCTGTCCAAGCCCTTTCAGCAGCGCGAGCTGCAACTCAAGGTCAAGGCGCTCTTACGGCGCGTAGCGCGCACCAAAAAGCCGCCCGTCGTCGAGGTGCTGCACGTGGGCCTGCTAGAACTGAACGCGCGCAGCTTTGAGATCACCACCGACTCCAAAAAGGTGCTGCTCACACCTGTCGAGTTCGAGCTGATGCGCTTTTTGATGAGCAACCCAGATGAGGTCTTCTCGGCCGACCAGCTCTTGCAGCGCGTCTGGGGCTATCCGCCGGGCATCGGCATGCCAGACCTGGTGCGCGTGCACGTCAAGAACGTGCGCGAAAAGATCGAGCCCAATCCGCGCAAACCCATCTTTCTGCGCAACGTGCTGCGGCGGGGGTACATGGTGCCCACCACCACCACCGAGGATGTCGAACGCGTGACGTCTGGCTGATGCCAGGGCGTAGAAACACGAGAACCCCTCTTGCGAGGGGTTCTCGTGTTTTGGGTGTCCTAGCAATCACTTATCGGAGGTGATGCTAGGACACCGCGTTGACTGCTATAATCCATTGCACATCACCTCCCTTCCTTTAGGATGGCTTGGTTGGGAGTTCAGCCACGATGCTGATCTACTAGCACATAGTATCAGAGTTATGGGCACTTGTCAAAGGTCTTTGTGCACACCCCACAGGAGCGACACGGTGACACACGCTTTCAGCAACCAGACAGTGAATGAGCTGCTCGACGCGCTGGCCTCGTCAGCGCCCGCGCCAGGGGGCGGCGCTGCCTGTGCTCTGGCCGGTGCTCTGGGCGCGGCGTTGGTAAGCATGGTGGCCAACCTCACCCTCGATAAGGCGGCTGCGCCTGGGCCCGAGCTGCAAGATGCGCTCGCACAGGCCGATGAACTGCGCGCAGCACTGGTCGGCCTGATGGAGGACGACGCCAACGCCTATGATGCGGTCATCGCAGCCTATCGCCTGCCGCGCAGCACTGCAGCAGAGAAAAAGGGCCGACGCGAGGCCATCCAACAGGCTCTGCGTGTTGCCACGCTGGTGCCGCTCGACATCGCCGCCAACTGCGCCAGGGTACTGGCGCTCACCGAGCCTGCTGCGCGCCTGGGCAGCCGCTCGGCCGTCACCGATGCGGGCGCGGCCGCCTATCTGGCAACCGCCAGTGCGCGCGCCGCGCTGCTGAACGTTGACGTTAACCTAAAGAGCATCAAAGACGAGGCGTTTGTGGCCTGGGCGCAAGAACGCGCCCAGGGGCTTGAGGCGTTGCTGGCAGCGGCGCAGGGGGCGGCCCTCGATGCCATGACCCGCTCGCTTGCGGCAAGTGCCTGAGGAGGATAGAGCCATGGCGCAGTTGTTCGATGGCCGCGCCACTGCGGCCGCCGTGCTTCAAGAGGTGACCGAGCGCGCCAACACCCTGCTGAGCCGCCTGGGACGAGCTCCCTGCCTGGCCGTGGTGCAGGTGGGCGTCGACGCCGCGTCTGCCTGGTATGTGCGTCAGATCGAGCGCACCGGCCACCGTGTGGGCATTGCCGTGGCGTTGCATTCGCTCGCCGGCGATTGCGCCGCCGATGCGCCAGCGCGGCTGGTGGCGCAGCTCTGCGCCAATCCGACGGTGGATGGCATCATCGTGCAGCAGCCCCTACCGCCTCAGGCTCCGTTGCAGAGCGTGCTCGCCGCGCTGGACCCACGCAAAGATGCCGACGGGCTGCACCCCTACAACGCCGGACTGCTGGCTCAGGGACGCACCATGGGTTTTGCGCCGGCCACGCCGTTGGGGGGTATCGAGCTCCTGCAACGCTCGGGGCTGCCCATTGCCAGCCAGCATGCCGTCATCGTGGGGCGTAGCGCGGTGGTGGGCCGCCCTCTGGCTCTGCTGCTGCTGGCCCAGCACGCCACCGTGACCATCTGCCACACGCGCACACAGAACCTGGCGGCCATCACACGCCAGGCCGATATCCTGGCGGTGGCAGCCGGGCGGCCAGGGCTCATAACGGCCAGCATGGTGCGCCCAGGCGCCATTGTGCTCGACTTTGGCGTCAACGACGTCGATGGCCAGATGACGGGTGACGTGGCCCCCGACGTGGCCGACGTGGCCGGCTGGCTCACACCGGTGCCAGGGGGCACCGGCCCCATGACCAACGCCATGCTGATGCGCAACCTGGTGCTGGCGGCAGAACGTCAACTCGGCTGACCGCGTTGCCTGCCGCCGTCTGCTGTGGTAGAGTTCGGCTTAGCACTTGCCTTTGGGAGGAGCCCCATGCTCAGCGACCTGCAGATCGCTCAGGCAGCAACACTGCGCCCCATACTAGACCTGGCTAACGACATCGGCCTGCGCCGCGAAGAATTGGACCCCTACGGTTGGTACAAAGCCAAGGTGCATCTCAACGTGCTCGACCGTCTACAAGACCGGCCAGCGGCACGCTACGTAGACGTGACGGCCATCACCCCTACACCGCTTGGCGAGGGCAAGACCACCACCACCGTCGGCCTGTCGCAGGCGCTGGGTAGCCAGCTCAACAAGCGCGTGTTCACCTGTATTCGGCAGCCATCGATGGGGCCAACCTTTGGCATCAAAGGCGGCGCGGCTGGCGGCGGCTATTCGCAGATCGTGCCGATGGAAGACTTTAACCTGCACCTCACCGGAGACAATCACGCCGTGGGCGTGGCGCACAACCTGATGGCCTCGGCACTGGATGCCCGTATGCTGCACGAGTCGCGCCTGGGCAACCGCTCGCTCGAGGCAGCCGGGCTGCGCCGTCTCGACATCGACCCCGCCAGTATCCAGATCAACCGCGTGGTCGACCTCGAGGACGCACCGCTGCGCCAGATCATGATCGGGCTGGGCGGCGACCGCAACGGCCTCGAGCGCCAGACGGGCTTTGATATCACCGTGGCCAGCGAGGTGATGGCCATCCTGGCCCTTGCGACCAGCCTGCAGGATATGAGGCAACGGCTCGGGCGCATCGTGGTGGGCACCAATAAGCGCGGCGAGCCGGTGACGACCGAAGACCTGGGCGTGGCCGGCGCCATGGCGGTATTGCTCAAAGACGCCCTCATGCCCAACCTGATGCAGACTCTGGAGCAGACGCCTGCCTTTGTGCATGCCGGGCCGTTTGCCAACATCGCCCATGGCAACTCATCGGCCATTGCCGACCTGATGGCCACCAGGCTGGCTGACTATGTGATCACCGAGTCTGGCTTTGGCGCCGATATCGGCATGGAAAAGTTCATGGACATCAAATGCCGCGTCACCGGCCTGCAGCCCGATTGCGTGGTGCTGGTGGCCACGGTGCGCGCTCTCAAGATGCATGGCGGTCTGGGCCAGATTGTGCCGGGCAAGCCCCTGCCTCCCGAGCTGACCAGCGAGAACCTCGAGTATCTGCAAAAGGGATGCGAGAACCTGCGCGCGGTGGTCGGCATCGCACGGCTGTTCGGCGTGCCCGTGGTGGTGGCCATCAACCGCTTCCACACCGACACCGACGCCGAGATCGAGCTCATCCGCCGCGAGGCCATCGCGGCTGGCGCCCAAGATGCCGTGCCTACAGAGCATTGGGCCCATGGCGGCGCCGGCGCGCGTGCGCTGGCCGAGGCAGTGGTCAGTGCCTGCGAGCAGCCCAAGGCGTTCCGCTACCTGTACGAGCTGGGCCTGCCCATCAAGGAAAAGATCGAGCTGCTGGCGACGCAGGTCTATGGCGCCGATGGTGTTGACTATGCGCCCGAGGCCGAGGCTAAGGTCGAGCTCTTTACCCGTCTCGGCTATGCCGAGCTGCCCATCTGCATGGCCAAGACGCATCTGTCGCTCTCGCACGACCCCGCCCTCAAGGGCGCACCCAAGGGGTGGAGGCTGCCCATCCGCGACATCCGCGCCAGCGTGGGCGCCGGCTTTTTGTACCCGTTGTGCGGCGACATGCGCACCATGCCTGGCCTGCCGCGGCGGCCATCTTTTATGG
Organism: Chloroflexota bacterium; assembly: GCA_012729155.1. Taxonomy (GTDB): domain Bacteria; phylum Chloroflexota; class Anaerolineae; order UBA1429; family UBA1429; genus JAAYDS01. The sequence goes on from JAAYDS010000179.1 coordinate 9,238, forward strand.
ATGTAGACCTGGACACCAACGGACAGGTGCGGGGGCTGTTCTGATCTTCTTTGACTGTCAAGAGGCCGGACGTATGTCCGGCCTCTTTGTCTACATCTCGCGGTCGCGTGCCAGGCGGTAGAGCCGACTACAGAGCCACACGCTCACAGCGCAGAACCCCAGGTTGACCAATTCGGCAATGCCAAACCCCAGCAGACGCGCCAGGCCGGGCACCACCACCGCCACGGTCAGATGGTAGAGCACGGCAAAGCCGAACCACCGCTTTTGTCGTGAGACGAGGCTTTCCATCACCAGCAGGGTCCAGGCCACCTGGTGCGGCAGGGCCATCAGGCGTTCGGCCGCCACCACCATCGGCTGCGTCCAGTCGGTAGCCATGATCGTCTCCAGCTCGCGCGCAAACTCGAGCGTCACGGCAGGGCTGGCCGCCAAGGCCGCATCGGGCAGCCCAAAAGCGTGCAATGCCCAGTAGGCCAACAGATAGACAAAGGTGAGGCCCGCGATGAGGAACATGGTCTCGACCGCGGCATAGCCCAGCCCAAAGCCCAGACCATGCAGCCAGGTGAGTTTGAGCCCGCCTCGTGGGAACAGATAACGGAAAGCAAGCCAACGGCTGCCTTCTTCGACGATGGCCGTGCCGAACGCCAGCGCCAGCAGCCACACCAGTGATAGCTCGGGAGAGGTGAGCCGCCCACCCACCACCACGTCCAGGAAAATGCTCAGCGGCAGCCAGCTCAGCAGCTGAAAGACGCCATAGACCATGGCCCCATAGGCGAAGGGCTTCCAGCGGACGGGCCCGCGGCGCCGCGCCACCAGAATTGCCGTCAGCGGGGCGGCCACCTGGATCGCCAGCGAGAGGACAAAGGCCAGCACGGTGCTCGGCTGCACGGCGCCTCCAGTCGTTGGGTTGGGTGCGCGTCTATTATAGTCAGCAACGGCACACCGTAAAGCCTTTGCCCAACGAAGGTCATAGCGCTAGACTGCACCCATTGCCGCAGGAGGTGCCCTAATGAAGTTGTCTCTATCATATGCCCGCTATCTGGATGCCATCTGGGGCGGGTGGATCGGCAAGTCGATCGGCGGCGCCATCGGGGCCCGCTTTGAGGGCTACAAGGGATGGATAGAGATCGAGCCCGAAGGCCTATTCCCCGAGACCATCCCGCCCAACGATGACCTCGACCTGCAGGTACTCTGGCTCAAGGTGCTCGAAGACAGGGGCGCCGCGCTCACGTCAGACGACCTGGCGGCGGCCTGGCTCGAGCATTGCTGGTATCCGTTCAACGAGTACGGCATCTTTCGGCGCAACTGGCGGCTGGGCATCCATCCGCCCGATTCGGGGCGCTTTGGCAACGCCTTCTGGGAGACGGGCGAGGGCTGCCCCATCCGCTCAGAGATCTGGGGCTATGTGTTCCCCGGCGCGCCAGAC
>JAAYDS010000180.1 GCA_012729155.1 Chloroflexota bacterium
CACCGTAGGTGTGGGCCGCATCAGCACGCGCGCCAGGCGTCTGCTCGACGTGACCGAGCAGGCGCTCTATCGCGGCATCGCGGCGAGCCGCGCCGGTCAGCGCATTGGCGATGTTTCTGCCGCCATTCAGGCTTGGGTCGAGTCTCACGGGCTGCAGGTGGTACGAGAGTACACAGGGCACGGCGTTGGTAGAGATATGCACGAAGACCCAGAGATATTCAACTGGGGCACCCCCGGCACGGGACACATCTTGCGGCCCAACATGACCTATGCGTTGGAGCCGATGGTGACGGTAGGGCCGCCGTTGCTCGCTGTGAGGCCCGATGGGTGGACCGTCGCTACCATGGACGGTGGAATGTGCGCGCACTTTGAGCACACCATCGCCATCACCGATGGCGAGCCTGAGATTCTTACCCAATAGAGGTCATATGCCATCAGACCTAGCGTTCTTTGACTGCAATGTGACGATTGGGTCGCCCATGGCGGGCCTAATCAGGCCTTGTGAAACCGCACAAGACCTGTTGCAGGAGATGGACTGGTGTGGAGTCGGTCGCGCATTGGTGCACCACGTGTTGATGCGCGAGCAATCACCGACTGTGGGCAATGCTATGTTGAGCGCCGCCATAGCAGACTGCCCACGCTTGGTGGGCAGTTGGGCCCTACTGCCGCCGCAGACTGGCGAGCTGCCTTCGGGGCCCGCATTCCTCGAGGCCATGCATTACCACGGTATCGGCGCGTTGTGGCTCTTTCCCGATGAGCACCGCTACCTGGCCAATCGTACGACATTTGGCAGCTGGTTTGATGAGCTCGGCGAACGTCGCATTCCATTGCTGATCTCTCGCGCTGCCTCACTGCGGGCGCACCCATCATCTATGTGGCAGTCGATCTACACCCTGCTCGCCGACTATCCTCAGCTTACGCTGGTGATCATGTCTCACGGGTGTTGGGGCGAGGACCGCTATTTCCGGCCACTCCTCGAGACCTACCCCAATGTCTATCTCGATATCTCGCGCTATGAGGCCGAAGGGGGACTTGCGGCATTGGTGCAATGCTATGGTCCACAAAGACTTCTCTATGGCAGCGCCTTTCCCGATACGCCCATGGGCGGCGCCCGTCTGATGCTCTCAAGAACTCCCATCGATGCCGATGCCCGACAAATGATCGCTTCGGGCAACCTGGAAAGACTGCTTCATGAGGCGGTGCTGATATGACCAGGCCTTGTGGCGCCGCCCAGCAGAGCACCTTGCTCGCCGACTACATCGAGTTGGGCCACTGCCCCACCTGTCGTGTCATCGACCTGCACGGACACTATGGCCCCTGGCCGGGCATCTATCTCCCTAATGCTAACGAGCAGGCCATGCTGATGACGATGGATCGCTGCGGTATCGAGACGCTCGTCTCGAGTGGACACACTGCCCTGGCCGACATGCGGCTTGGTAACCCCGAGATGGCTGCTGTGGCCCGACGCCACCTCGGCCGCTGGTATGCCTATTTGGTGTGCAACCCGCGCTATCCCGTCGAGCTTGGCGCCCAGTTGGCAACGTATGATGACGAACGCGCCTATGTTGGGCTCAAGCTCCATCCGACGATGCATGATTACCCGCTCGATGGCCCCGACTATGCTCCAGTGTACGCGTTTGCTGCCGAACGGCGCGCCATGGTCCTCACCCATACCTGGGGCCATAACGCGCTATGCGGCCCCGCCCGGTTGCGTGCAGTGGCCGAGCGCTATCCGGAGATCACGTTCATCGCCGGCCACGCCTTTCATGGTGAGTTCGAGGCGGGCATCGAGGTGGCGCTCTCCTGCCCCAACGTCATGCTCGAGCTTACGGCTGCTTACTCGGTGCGCGGCGCCGTAGAGCTGCTGGTGGCTGGTGCAGGCGCAGACCGCGTGCTCTTTGGCTGTGACCTGCCCTGGTTCGATCCACACTATGCACTGGGGTGCGTGCTATTTGCCCATATCGATGAACAGGCACAGCGCGCCATCTTGCGAGAAAACGCCCTCAAGCTGTTGGAAACCCAGCTCATCAGGAAAGGACAACATCGCCATGACTGACTGGCTAGCCAGAGGATACAGGCTTATGCAGCCTGGTGTCTACCACCGGGTAGCATCCTACGGAGAGAGCTTGATGCTGTGCGAGGTGGCGCTGGAGGCCGGCGCCGTGGTGCCCTCTCATACCCATGCCCACGAGCAAATCAGCTACGTTGTGTCAGGGCAAGTCGTCTTTACCATCGGTGACGACACCATCACGCTCAGCGCGGGGACATCATGCGTCATGCTGCCCGATGCGCCACATAGCGTGGTCTGCAACCAAGACGCGCTGGTGCTCGACGTGTTTACGCCGTTGCGAGACGACTTTTTGGGGCGCGAGTAGCCCTGTAGAACGCTTACAGCGTTGTGCGTCCGCCCGAGTCATCGGTGAATGTGGGCGTCGGCCCGCTCTCGCTCTCGGCGGGCTCGTGCACGGCGGGACGGCCAGACTTGATGTCGTCATAGACGCTAAACCAGGCGGCCAACTCGCGCCGCTGAAACTCGGTCTCCTGCTCCTGTAACAGCAGGCGATAGTTGTTGATGCGCCGAAAGATCTCGTTCTGCACCTCTGCTGGGCGCGGCACATGGGTAAAAGTAAAGTCTCCCTCACCCGCTGTCTTGACGACAACATCGCCATAGCGCAAGAGCGAAGCGATGATGTTCGGCACGACATAATGCACGTTCTGAATCTTGCCCAGACTGGCCTCACGCGTGCTTTGCGAGAGCCAAAAGGGTCGCTGATCAACATCGATGACCCGCTCGTTGGTGACGATGTACTGATCGTTGCCCCAGTCGGTATACTCGTAGAACAGCCAGCCAAAACAGACGATGGTAAGCCCCAGCGTCACCAGGCCTGCGACGCCACCAGGCGCCAGCCCGAACAGCCCCCCAGTAGCGAAAAAGGCCACCGTGAACGACGCCAGGATCAGCACCAGCACCAGCGGCACGACCACCGATATCACCAGGAAGAGCCAATGCTTGCGCCATACCACCTTCTCGGGGGTATGTTCACGGATCGGCGGGATGACCTCCAAGCCCGAAACCCAATCGATGGCACGGCGGAACCAGTTCGGCATCTGCCGTGGGGGCTCCTGAGCGTCGATATAGTCGAGCGACTGCTCGATCGAAGGATGACCGCCGCCGCCTGCCGATAGCTCCTCAAGGGTAACGTGATCTGCCAACGTCGCTCGTATGCGCCAGCGCTGCTCTGCCTGACGAGTAGCCATCGCCCTGAACTGCTCGTCAAAGATGGCCTTGCGCAGGGCCTCGGGCTCATCCACATGGTCGAGCTGCATCGTGCCGGCTGCGGCCGCCGTCTGCACGATCACCTGCCCATAGCCCAGCAGTTGTCCCAGAAAGGTTCGCGCCACGTTGACATTCTGCACCTGATCAAGAGGCGCATCTTTGCGCGAATCATACAGCAGCGCGACGTGCTCGCGATAGCTGAGGCGTCGGTTTGTCACCGCGTGATAGTCGTTGCGCCAGTCTACCAGATGCCAGAACGCCACGGCCACATAGAGCACAAGTGTGGGCACAAGCAAGAACGGTGCCAGCAGGCCCAGCGGCACGTAGGACGAAAGGTAGAGCAGCAGCGCCGCCAGACCTGCCACCAGCAGCGTGCTCCCGACCATCTTGCGGGCGAACACGATCCAGTGTTTGTGGGTGGCAAACGCCAGTTGCTCTCCCTGCTCTTGCCAGGGGTAGCGCGGCGCCTGACGACGCGCCTGCACATCGGGTGGTATGTTGAGCTGTCGCTCGATGGCGGGCTCGGCCTCCAAGAGCGCCAGGAACGGCGGACGGTGCAGCACCCACACCCGCATCTCGGTGCGCGCGATCACCGTGGCGTCACGGGGGACGACCACAAAAAGCGAGGTCACGCCGTAGAAAGCGTTGTGCTCGCCAACCGTGCCCACTGGGCGCTCATATCCCTTGTCATCTACGCGCTGCACGATGGCCTGGCCTGCGCTGACCACAAAGAACGTGGCACCCAGGTCACCTTGCCGGCTCAGATACGTGCCGGCAGGTATGACCATCTCTTGGAATAGTTCACCAACCTTGACCAGGCTGTCTTCTGACAGTGACTGGAAAAGTGGCACCTGCCGCAGCTGTTCGAGCAGTTCCATCATCCACCTTGGCGTGGTCACGGCCGCGAGCAATGGATGCCCACGCCCTATGCATAGACGATACACAGCGGCAAGCGCACTGTCAAACGATGTCGCCGTTACTCTGTCCAGTGGAGGGTCTCCGTGGTATTGATTCTTGAGTGTTATATTGCAGAATAGAAGCGAACATGCTAGCTTAGAGGCATTGTTGGGTCGCTACTTGTTGCGTTATAGCTGGCCCAGAGGTGCTGATCCATGAAAGAACACTTCATACGTGTCGCCACGCCGTTCGTCGTGGCAATACTCATATCGAGTCTGCTGATAGTCGGGTGTGCTCGCAAACGGGAGTTGCGCCCTCTGGCGGTGGAGGCCGTCGCTGTCGATATCGGTACGGGCTCACCTATTCCGGTAGAGATCGTGGCCGGCGGCACCTGGCCCGATCTCTGCGCTCAGCTGGCACGAGTCGAGACAGACATCGATGGCTACGAGATCCAAATCGCGCTGCTGGCATCACCCGTTCAGACTGGTTGCCCGCCTGACTATGTGGGCGTGCCCTTCCGAGTAGCCGTGCCGCTGAATCCCGTAGAGCTGCCTGAGGGGCGCTACACGGCAACAGTGAACGGCGTGGCGGCGACCTTTGACTGGCCACTGCCCTAGACGCAAGTCGAGCGAGCAGAGCAAGGCACCTGCAGCCTAGTTGTGCCTGGTTGACAGTGCGTCGCCGATGGCTATGCTGTGGCGGTGTCTGTGTCGGGCCGGTCATGCCGAGCCTCTCAACGAGTCCAGAGTACGTCGCGCCCGCTGGCGCGCCAGTGACACGAGAGCGCCAACTGACTCTCGATCGGGAGCGCCGACCGCCCATGCTGCAACATTGAAGGTCGTGACATTTGGCACTCTTTTTCAGCATTTTGATGAACAGCATCCTGCCCACATACCTGGTGGTGGGATGTGGCTTTGTGCTCGAACGGACGCTACACCTCGACAAGCGCACGCTGTCGCGCCTCGCGATCTACTTTCTGACGCCCGCATTGGTGTTCACTTCGTTGATGAACACCGAAGTGAGCCCCTTGCAGGTGGGCAGCATCTTGCTGGCTGTTGCGCTGGTGACTGGCGCCATGATCGCACTGGCGCTAGTTGTTGGCAGGCTGCTACGCTGGCCCTCGCGCGAGGTGGATGGCCTGGTCTTGAGCGTGGCGTTCATCAACGCGGGAAACCTGGGGCTATCAGTAGCCCTCTTTGCCTTCGGTGAGGCCGGCCTGGAGCTTGCAACCATCTACTACGTGGGCACCAATCTGGCCGTGAACACGCTCGGGGCGTTCTTTGCTGCGCGTGGCAACGGTGGTGCCAGGCTCGCTCTCGCCAAGCTGCTGCGCTTGCCAGGATTATACGCCTTTGCGCTGGCCATCGTCCTACGTTCACTGCAGTGGCAGCTGCCCGGTCTCTTGATGAAACCCATCGAACTGGCTTCGCGGGCGACAGTGCCCATCATGTTGACCATGCTGGGCGTGCAGCTGGCCCAGACGCGCATTGCCGGCCGCATCAAAGACGTCTCTCTGGCCGTGGGCCTGCGCCTCGTGGGCGGAGCGCTAGCCGGCCTCGCGGTGGCGCCGCTCCTGGGCCTGTCTGGCTTGGCGCGCGACGTGGTTATCATGCAGTCGGCCACGCCCACCGCTGTCAACTCGTCGATGATGGCCATCGAGTTCGACGCCGACCCCGACTTTGTCAGCAGCACCATCTTTGCGTCGACGCTGCTAAGCAGCATCACCCTGGCGATCTTGCTTGCCATTCTGGCCTGATCGCTCTCACAAACCAACCAGACGTGGAGGCATCATGGAGAAACGATGGGCGACCTATCTAGCCGCTAACCGACAGCGGTTGCTCGATGAGCTGCTCGACTTTATCCGCATTCCGAGCATGTCAGCGCCGCCAGAGGCCGCAGCCGATGTAGCGCGCGCTGGGGAGTGGATCGCCAACAAGCTCAGCTCGATCGGCATCGAGAACGTGGGCGTACATCCCACCGGCGGGCATCCGGTGGTGTATGGCGACTGGCTACATGCACCAGGAAAACCCACCTATCTTGTGTACGGCCACTTTGATACGCAGCCGGTCGATCCGCTTGAGCTGTGGAAGAGCCCGCCGTTCGAGCCTCAGGTGACTGACGACCGGATCGTGGCGCGTGGCGCGTCAGACAACAAGGGCGGCCTGTTTGTGGCGGTGGCCGCCGCCGAGGCGCTACTCGCGACCACGGGCAAGCTGCCCGTCAACATCAAGTTCTTCTTTGAGGGACAAGAGGAGATCGGCAGCCCACAGCTACCTTCTTTCGTGTATGCCCACCGCGATATGCTGGCCTGCGACGCCGTGCTCAACGCCGATTCGGGACAGTACAGCGAAACCGAACCGGCGGTGTTGATGGGCCTTCGGGGCATCTGCTCTCTAGAGATCGACATGGTTGGCCCTGACCACGACCTGCACTCGGGAAGCTTTGGCGGCGCCGTGCAGAATCCGCTTCACGCGATGATCATGCTGCTGGACTCAATGCGCGGGCATGACGGTCGCATCCTGGTTGATGGCTTCTATGACGACGTAGTCGAGCTGTCGTCGGCCGAGCGTGAGGCCATGGCGCGGGTGCCCTTTGACGAGGAACGCTACAAGTCCGAACTCGGCGTCAGCGAGCTGTTTGGCGAGCCGGAGTATGCCCCCTGGGAGCGCACGAGCATCAGGCCTACTCTCGAACTTAACGGCCTGTGGGG
>JAAYDS010000181.1 GCA_012729155.1 Chloroflexota bacterium
TCAACACATCAGGGCTGCCGCCCAGCACCAACCGGCGCACGCCCGTCTCTTCGTTGAACGCCTCAAGCGCTTCTGCGCTCTGTTTCAGGTTCTGTGTGGCCAGGTTATCCTGCCGGCGCTGATAGATCTGCGCCGACCACCCTCCCTGACGATGGCGTTTGAGGGCTTCGCCCAGCGCCTCGGTCTGGGCCAGTATCTCGCCCATGCGTACGGAAAACACACGCAGGCTCTGGCGGTCGATCAAGGCGACGTTGTAGGCGCCAAAGCGATCGATGACGTCTGACAACGGGCGAACATAGGCCTGCGCCGCCCACACAGACTGCACAGGCACAGCGATCGGCAGCGGCACCACTTGCCAGAGATCATCACTCACAAAGATGGCCAGCCCACGCGGACGCCAATCGAACTCAAAGTCGAGATAGTCACCCACACGCTGCAACACGTCGACGGGCAGCTGGTGCTCGATGCCACGCAGACGGTCTCGCAGCATGAGGCGCACAGCTTCTTTGGATTTGTCTCGCAGGTCGGTGTCTAGATAGATGCTAAGAATGTTGCCCACGCCGCGATAGGCGGCCAGCTCTAGCAGCACACTGTTTGCGTTCATGAGGCATCCTCCTCGACGCCTGGCTTGATCTCACGGACACGCACATTGATCACGGTCTCTGGCTCTTCATCGTGGCCCAACAACTCGCGCAAGCGGCGCCGCAGCCTGGCAATCTCGGCCTCGGCCTGCTCGCGAGTGCGCTCGAGTTCATCCTGCAACTCTTGGATCCTCTGCGTCATATTCAGAATGACGTCAACGCCAGCGAGATTCACCCCGAGGTCGTCGGTGAGGCGACTGATCTTTCTGAGGCGATCCACATCGCTGCGCGAATAGAGCCGAGTGCGCCCCGAGGTGCGACTGGGCTTCATCAGGCCAATCCGGTCATAGTACCGAAGGGTCTGCGGATGCATGCACACCAGTCTGGCGGCAACGCTGATCACATAGATCGGCTCGTCATCTGGCAGTCTGTTCTCATCCATAGGCTCTTCCTCTACAAGCTGTTGCATGCACGATCTAGCGGCTTGTCTGCTCGCGGAGCACGGCAGTGACCTGTTGCTCCTGTCCATCGCGGTAGTAGGTGATTGTCACGCTATCGCCGACGCGCATCTTGGTCTCGAGCACTTCGAGCAGCGTTTCGTTGCTATCGATCTCGTATTCATTCAGACGGGCGATAATGTCTCCGCCCAGATAGATGGGCGTGCGTCCTACATAGGCCTCACGACTGGCGCCCCGCAAGCCAGCTACATCAGCAGTGCCGTTGCTGTAAACACGCACAATCAGTAGCCCTCGCTCCACTGGGAGGTCGAACCGCTCGGCAAACTCGGGGAAGATGCTGTAGCCCACCGCCCCGATGGAGGGGTGCGGGTAACGTCCGTTAGCGATTAGCTCTGGGACGATGCGTTTGACCGTCGACACGGGCACCGCAAACCCGATATTGTCTGCTCCTGAGCGTATCGCCGTATTGACGCCGATGAGCTGCCCCTGCGAGTTGAGCAGTGGCCCGCCCGAGTTGCCCGGATTGATGGCCGCATCGGTCTGGATCACGTTATAGATCGTCAAACCGTTAGACTCTTGCAGCGGGCGCCCCAGCGAACTGATCACGCCGCTCGTCAGCGTCCAGCCCAGGCCAAACGGGTTGCCGATGGCGATGGCCCGTTGGCCTACGCGCAGTTCACCGTCGAAACTGGTATCCACAGGCATCAGCTTATCAGGATCGACCGCAACCTGGATGACGGCCAGATCATTCTCGGGATCGACCCCCACCACCGTTGCCGAGACGTTGGTGCCGTCGAACAGCGAGACCTGGATGCTGTCGGCCCCTTCGATAACGTGATGGTTGGTGACGATATGCCCCTCTCTGTCGATGACAAAGCCCGAGCCAGAACCTTCGGAAGGATAGGCGCCGAAATACCCCATGGTAATCGCTCGGGTCGTAATGTAGACCACCGATGGACTGACGCGCTCATAGACCTCGATGGTCAGCCGTTCGGCAGCATCAAAGGCCTGCTCGAGCTGCTCATCACTCAACCCCAGTGCGCTTTTCTGGCTTGCGTCACCCTGCGCCACCTCTGGCAATGGGCGTGGCGTGCTGGTGGGGGCAGCGGATAGGGTGGGTGTCGGCATGCGCTCAGCACTTTGTGCCGAAGCCACCTCACCGAGCGAGGCGGCCAGATCGTTGGCGATCTGCAGCGGTAGGGCACACCCTACAAGCATGACCAGCATCAACATAATGATGGACAGACGTATGGATCGACTCATTGGTTCGCCTCGATTCGCCTTCTAGCCCCTTAGCTTGGCTAACTGACGAAACAGCTCTTTCTCATCTTCACTGAGATTGCGCGGCAAGGCAGGCGCCACCTCAACGATCAGGTCGCCATGTTCACCCTCGCGCCGCAACACCGGCATGCCCCGACCGCGCAGTCGAAAGGTCTGGCCGGCGCGCGTCTCTGGGGGGATGGTCAATGACACCCTGCCTCTCAACGTCTCGATGACCACCTCGCCGCCAAGCACCATTGTGTAGAGATCGACCGGCTGGACGGCGTACAAGTCGTTACCATCGCGGCGATAGCGGTGGTGCGGCTCCACAGAGATGTTCAGAATGATGTCTCCTGAACGCCCTCCATTGCTCCCCGGTATGCCTTCGCCGGCCAGGCGCACACGCGACCCCTCTTTGACGCCGGGGGGAATGCGAATCTCAAGTCGACGGCCGTTGACCTGCAAGATGCGGCTGGTGCCGTGATAGGCCTCTTCGAGGCTCACCTGAACCGGTTGCTCCAGGTCTTGGCCAGCATAGCCCGTTGAAGGACCTGCGCTGCGGGCGCGAGCGCCCCGCAGGTCACCGAAAATGCGCTGGAAAAAGTCCGAATAGCCGCTATTACCGAACAGGTCGTTGAGGTCGAACTGCTCGGTATAGACGCGGCCGCCGCCTGGCGCGGCGCCGCCACCGCCAAACCACTGTGTCCAGTCAAAGTCGCTCGGGTCACCGCCCGTCTGCTGATATTGCTGCCAGTTTGCGCCCAGGCGATCATACTTGGCGCGCTTCTCGGGGTCTTGGAGAACCTCATAGGCCTCGTTGATCTCTTTAAAGCGCTGCTCGCTCTCGGCGTCATTCGGGTTGACATCGGGATGATGCTTGCGGGCTAACTTGCGATACGCCTTGCGGATCTCGTCTTCCGAGGCGCCCTTTTTCACACCGAGAATGCGATAATAGTCTTTATAGTCCATAGTCAGACGACTCCGCAGCTCACGATATCTCTTGTACAGGCATTATAACGCACTACAATGACTTTCGTCAAGTAAGTTGATAGAGATAGACTCAACTTTTATTTAATTACAGCATAAGAAGTACTTGACACAAACCATCATCATTGGTATAATACGCATGGTTGGAATTACATCAATAGCGGAGGTGACAGATGGAACGATTGCCCGTACGTACGCCATACAGTGGCCTGTGGACGTTGCAGCGCGCCGTTGACAGCCTCTTTGACGATGCCTTTTATCGCGTCGGTCTGAGTGAGGCCAGAGAGCAGCAACCCGCCCTGGATATGTATGAGACCGAGGATGCAGTGGTGGTGCGAGCGGCTGTGCCCGGCTTTGCGCCCGAGAACATCCAGGTCACGCTGATCGGCAATGCGCTGACGATCAAGGGCGAAGCGCAGTCAGAGAGCGAAGAGGAAAAGCGCAGCTACATCCACCGTGAACGCCGCACCGCGAGTTTTCAGCGGTCCATCACACTGCCTCACGGTGTCGGCGGTGAGCCCAAGGCCGAGTTTGAGAACGGTATATTGACCTTGACGCTTCCCAAGCCGGAAGAGGTCAAGCCCAAGGCTGTTCAGATCACTGCCAAGTAGCATCACTTGTATTGGAGGTGACGACCATGTCTATGGTACGTTGGGAGCCATTCAAAGACCTAATGAACCTGCGAGACGCGATGGATCGCCTGTTCGAGGATAGCATGGTGCGCTCGGGGCCGCGCTGGACAGTGGCCGAGGCGCGCTGCGAGTTGCCCATCGATGTCTATACCACCGATGAGGAACTGGTGATCCTCGCCTCCGTCCCGGGCATCAAGCCTGAGGATGTCGAGATCACCATCGAGGGTGAAACGCTTACCATCAAGGGTGAGGTGCCCGGCCCTGCGGAGAACGTCGACTATGCGGCGCAAGAACGCCCCTATGGCAAGTTCCAGCGCGTACTGCGGCTGAACATTCCGGTGCAGGCCGACAAGGCCGAGGCCAACTTTGACCGTGGTGTGCTCACGCTTGTCTTGCCCAAGCAAGAAGAGATGAAGCCTCGCACCATCAAGATTACCAGCAAGTAGCATCGACCGAGACGCCAACGCCCCCACCCGATACGGGTGGGGGCGTTTCCTGTGTCGATCGGCGCGTGCCCACCAGGGAGACAGAAAAAGAGGCCCCCTTGCGGGGGCCTCTGGCGTTCGACGAGACTAGTACATCCCGCCGCCTGGCGGCGTGGCCGGAGCGGGGGCCTCGGGCTCGGGGATGTCGGTGACCAGGGCTTCGGTTGACAGGATCATGGCTGCGATTGAGGCAGCATTCTCCACAGCCGAACGCGTCACCTTGCAGGGGTCGATGATGCCCACCTCGAACATGTCCACGTACTCGCCCGAGATCACATCAAAGCCGATGGCCGTGTCGCCAGACTCTTTCTGACGGCGGCGAATCTCGGCGATGACGACGGCGCCATCCAGGCCAGCGTTCTCGACGATGCCGCGCATCGGACGTTCGAGAGCCTGGCGGAAGATCTGGGCACCGGTGTTCTCATCAGAGAGGGGCAGCTTGATGCCATCGAGCGCGGCGATAGCGTTGATCAACGTCACACCACCACCAGCGACGATACCCTCTTCAACTGCAGCGCGCGTGGCCGACAGAGCGTCTTCGACGCGGTGCTTTTTCTCTTTCAGCTCGACCTCGGTGGCCGCGCCGACGCGGATGATGGCAACACCACCCGAGAGCTTGGCCAGACGCTCCTGCAGCTTTTCGCGATCATAGTCCGACGTGGTGCTCTCGATCTGGGCCTTGATCTGCTCAATGCGGCCCTTGATCTCGGCCTCCGAGCCCATGCCCTCGATAACGGTGGTGTTGTCTTTGTCGACCACCACGCGGCGGGCGCTACCCAGGTCGCTGAGCTGAGCGGTCTCGAGCTTGCGGCCCATTTCCTCGGTGATCACCTGACCACCGGTAAGGATGGCGATGTCGCGAAGCATCTCTTTGCGGCGGTCGCCAAAGGCGGGTGCCTTGACGCCCACAACGTTCATGACGCCGCGCAGCTTGTTGAGCACCAGTGTGGCCAGGGCCTCGCCCTCGATATCCTCAGCGACCACCAGCAGATTGCGGCGGCCAGACTGGACCATCTTTTCGAGGAGCGGCACCAGGTCTGCAGCAGACGAGATCTTTTTGTCGTACACGAGCACGTAGGGGTCCTCAAGCGAGGCCTCGCCCGTGTCGGCGTTGGTGATGAAATACGGCGAGATGTAGCCACGATCGAACTGCATACCCTCGACGTACTCGATCTCAAACTCGAGGCCCTTGGACTCTTCGACGGTGATGACGCCGTCTTTGCCCACCTTGTCCATGACCTCGGCGATCAGGTTGCCAATCTCTTTGTCAGCGGCCGAGATGGCAGCGACGTTGGCAATGTCTTCGCGGGTGTCCACGGGGCGAGCCGAGTCTTTGATATGGCTAACCACTGCCTCGCTGGCAGCCTCGATGCCGCGCTTGAGCAGCATGGCATTGGCGCCGGCAGCAACGTTCTTCATGCCTTCGTTGACGATAGCCTGGGCCAAAACCGTAGCGGTGGTGGTGCCATCACCGGCCACATCATTGGTCTTGGTGGCGGCCTCTTTCAAGAGCTGGGCACCCATATTCTCGTATGGGTCTTCGAGTTCGATCTCTTTGGCCACGGTCACGCCGTCATGGGTGACGGTAGGGGCGCCCCATTTCTTATCGAGGGCGACGTTGCGGCCCTTGGGGCCGAGGGTGGTGCCCACTGCCTGGGCGAGCATATCGAGCCCCTTCTTGAGGCTGCGACGTGCTTCTTCCGAAAACTGCAACTGCTTGGCCATGTTCAGCTTACCTCCTGATCTTTTTCGTTAGGGCTATTCGCCGATGACGGCCAGAACGTCGTCTTCACGCAGAATGAGCAGCGTCTTGCCGCCCACCTTGACCTCGGTGCCACCATACTTGGCATAGAGCACCTTGTCTCCAACCTTGACGTCCAGCGACTGGCGCTCGCCGCTATCCAGACGGCGGCCAGGGCCAGCAGCCACGACCACGCCCTCTTGCGGCTTTTCCTTGGCGGTCTCGGGCAAGATGATGCCCGAAGCCGTCTTGGACTCGCCCTCGGAAGGCTCGACAACGATTCTGTTGCCCAACGGCTTCAAGTTCATCGACATGTCAACCAACCTCCCAGTGTGTTTCTGCCGCAGTTTGCCGGTTAGCGACGCACTGCGTTTTGCCTAGCTCTGGTTAGCACTCAACACTATAGACTGCCAACCACGCACCAATATACAACATCCAATACCGAGATGCAAATCGGCAAAATGGCCTATGGTGCGATGATTTCAGGGGATCTCGGCGACACTGGGGAGAACATAGGTGGGGCGCAGGCCGCTCTCTGCTAACATCTCGCGCGTGGTGACGCCGGTGAGCACCAGCGCCGTGTCGAGGCCCAGTTCGTTGCCCATGCGGATGTCGGTGCCGAGCCGATCGCCCACCATTAGAGCAGCATCACGCGGCACACCCAGACGGCTCAGTGCGGCGTTGAGGATGAGCGGCGAAGGTTTGCCCGCAACGAGTTCACACGAGCGGCCGGTGGTCGCCTCGAGAAAGGCGATCACGCCGGCGCAGTCGGGGATAGCTCCGCCCTCGATGGGGCATGAGCGGTCGCCATTGGTGGCCACAAAGCCAGCACCGCGCACCAATGACTGATAGGCAGTGTTGAGCTTGGCATAGGTAAGGGTGCGGTCGAACGCGGCTACCACGATGTCGATCTCATCGAGCGCCTCGGTGAGGGTGAACCCCTCGGCGCGAAACTCGTCTAGCAGCGCGGGCTCGCCAATGACATACAGGCGAGCCTCGGGCCGGTCGACCCGCAGATAGCTCATCAGGGCCTGAGTCGAGTTGACCACGTCATCTTCGCGAGCTGCAATGCCCAACCGCGTGAGCTTGGCCGCATAGGCGCTGCGCGGCTCGAGCGGCTTGTTCGAAAGGAACACCACCGGCCGGCCATGCTGCCGCAGCCAGGCCACCGCCTCGCGGGCGCCAGCGATGAGGCGCTCACCCAGATAGATGGTGCCATCGAGGTCAAAGACGTAGCCGCCATAACGAGGCAGGCGTTCGCTCATGGCAGCACCTCAATCTCATCCAAGCCGTCGATAACCAGGTCGGCCAAGGGAGCCAAATCGTCTCGGGTCGAGGCGCCACTGGCCACAGCCACAGCCCAACCAAAGCCTGCTTTGCGCGCCATCTGCAGGTCAGACGTCGTATCGCCGATCATGACGGCCTCGTGGGGTGCCACGTCAAGCCGACGGCACACCTCTAGCCCCATGTCTGGAGCCGGCTTGACCGCAAAGCCATCATCGCCACACACCACGGTGCCGAACAGGTCAGCGATGCCCAGGGCATCGAGGGCGTGCTGAGTGGGCACGCGCGTGTCGGCCGTGGCCAGAGCCACCTTCAGTCCAGCGGCGCGCAACGCCTCGAGCAATGTGGAGATGTCTCCCAACGGCTGCAACAGGTCAGCGCGAAAGAGCTCGCCACGCGCCTCTTCGGCAGCCAGGCGCACTTGCTCAAGAGCCTCATCCCAGGTAAGGCCAGCGTAGCGATAGAGTTGGCCCGCCACCAAGAGTTCGACCTCGATGGTAGAGGCCAACGTGAGTGGCCCCTTTGGGTCCCACGCTCCAGAATCAGCCGCATAGCCCAGCGTGCCAGCCAGGCCCAGTAGCGCGTCGGGTGAGAGCTTTACCCGTGACTGCAACGAGAGCATCAGCCGATCGTACCAGGCGTGCCACATGGCATCAAAGGCGATCAGCGTGCCGTCTTTATCGAATACCACCAGTTTGGGGCTCAGGCGTTGATCACCGATGCGCAGCATGGGACCCCTCCCGTCCGTGATGTGCAGCAAACAGTATCGCATGGCCGCCATGACCTGTCAAAGATCGGCGGCCATCGACTGTGGGCCGATTGGTTGGGGCTGGGGTGCCTGCTATAATGCTCTGGTACCCCTCATCATAGATGGATGGCAGATGGCCCAGACCTATGTAGCCCTCGATTTGGAGCTCACCGGCCTAGACCGCCAACGCGACGAGATCACCGAGATCGGTTTGGTGCTGTTTCGCGATGGCGAGGCGATCGAGACGCTTAGCTCATTTGTGCACACCGAGCGACGCATCTCGCTCAAGATCGAGCAACTGAGCGGCATTACGCAGCAAGATGTGCGCCATGCGCCCGCTCTCGA
>JAAYDS010000182.1 GCA_012729155.1 Chloroflexota bacterium
AGGTAGTCGACGAAAAGT
The DNA here is from genome assembly GCA_012729155.1 of Chloroflexota bacterium. Classification (GTDB taxonomy): domain Bacteria; phylum Chloroflexota; class Anaerolineae; order UBA1429; family UBA1429; genus JAAYDS01. Next base: position 19 of record JAAYDS010000182.1, read on the forward strand.
ACGGCAAAAAGTGCATGCTGGGCGAGCCCGAGGCGCAGGAAGCGCTCAAGTGGATGTACGACCTGCAGTGGGTAGACAACTGCCATGCGCAGCCCAGCCAGGTCGAGAACCAGTGGCCTGACGCCTCGATGGTGTCTGGCTTTATCGCCACCGCCGAGGACGGCACTTACCCCATCAACGTCGACGTCGAGTACGAAGGTAGCGTCGATAACTGGGATATCCGTCATGTGCCCAAGGGCCCGACGGGCATCCGCTCAGTGCTGGGCACCACCGACGCCTGGTCGATCACCAAGCAGACCAAGAACGCCGATGCTTCTTGGGCGCTGCTCAAGTTCCTCGCTGGCCCAGTGTTCCAGCTGAAGGCCGTCGTCAGCGGAGAGGGCATCATCCCAGTGCTCAAGTCGCTGCAGTCGGACTTTATCGCCAAGGTGCGCGAGATTCGTCCGAACCTGAATAACGTCCGCCTCGAGACCATCACCGAGGCCCTCGAGTGGGGCTATCCTGAGGACACGCCCTGGTTTGACAAGCAGACCGAGGCGACCCAGCTCATCAACCCCGCGCTCGAGAAGGTGTTCACCGTTGGCGACGTGGGTCCCGAGTACTTTATCGACGTCTGCAAAGAAGTCGACGCCACGCAGGTCTAGCGATCTGCACCCCAAGCGGTGTGGGGCCTCGAGCCCCACACCGCTGCTGTAATTGCCTCGCCTGCCAGGGTGAGCGTCAGATCCAACGGAGGATAGCCAATATGGCCGAACAAGCTCTGGGGCGCAGGGAGCGGCGAGCACTATCGCCGCGTGCACGAGACAACCTGGCGGCCCTCTTTTTCCTCAGTCCCTGGCTGATCCACTTTTTTGCGATGATCGCCACGGCGATGATCGCTTCGTTTGTGATCAGTCTGACCAAGACCGACCTCCTGACGGGCTTTACCTGGATGGGCCTCAAGAACTATGCCCAGCTGGTGAAGGACCCGCTGTTCACCAAGTCGCTGCAGGTTACCGCCTACTATACCTTCCTGGTGGTGCCGCTGGGCATTGTGGTGGCGCTGTCCATTGCTCTGCTGCTCAATCAGAAGGTCAGGGGACTTGGCTTCTGGCGGTTAGTCTACTATCTGCCCTCGGTGGTGTCGGGTGTGGCCGTGGCAATCCTGTGGGGCTGGGTGCTCAACCCGCGCTTTGGCCTGCTCAACGCTGGTCTGATGCGTCTCGGTATTACAGACCCGCCTCGCTGGATGTACTCGGAGCAGTGGGCCGTGCCGGGGTTCATCATCATGGGTTTGTGGGGCGCGGGCGGCGGCATGTTGCTCTACCTGGCCGGCCTGCAGGGCATTCCCACGGCGCTGTATGAAGCCGCCGAGATCGACGGCGCCAACTCGTGGCAGCGTTTCTGGCAGATCACCATTCCCATGCTCACGCCGACCATCTTCTTTAACCTGTTGATGAGCATTATTGGTTCCTGGCAGGTCTTTACCCAGATCTATGTCATGACCAACGGTGGGCCCAACAACGCCACCCTGACGATGGTGCTCTACCTCTATCGCCTGGGGTTCATCAACCTGAGGTTCGGCTATGCCTCGGCCGTTGCCTGGGTACTCTTTGCCATCATTCTCGTCTTTACGATGTTCGTGGTGCGCTCGTCAGCTGCCTGGGTCTACTATGAAGGGGAGTTGAAGCGATGAACGTTCAGATCGCAGCTCGACAGACCACAGGCTCGGCACCCGACGTAACGCGCCGCAAAACCATGCACATCCTGGGGCGCGTTATCCTGTATGTTGTCCTGGTCGTCGGTGCTATCGTCTTTATGTTGCCGTTCTTCTGGATGCTCTCTGCATCGGTCAAGCCCAACTATCTTACCTATGTGGTGCCCATCGTCTGGCTGCCACCAGCAGGCGAGTGGGACTTTACGCGTTACATCAGCTCCTGGAACCTGATGTCGACGCCGTTCACAGTCTTTTACAAGAATACGCTTCTTCTGACGGTGGTGAATATCATCGGCCTGGTGATATCCAGCTCGCTGGTGGCGTTCGCATTCGCGCGCATCCGCTTCTGGGGCCGCGATGTGCTGTTCCTGATCCTGCTGTCGACGATGATGCTGCCTTCGCAGGTGACGCTCATCCCGATCTATCTGTTCTGGACGCAGCTGGGTGCGGTGAACAGCTTCTGGCCTCTGATCGTACCCGAGTGGCTGGCGAACGCCTACAACGTGTTCCTGTTAAGGCAGTTCATGATGACAATCCCGCTTGACATGGACGATGCGGCGCGCATCGATGGCGCTGGCTGGTTCCGTATCTATTGGCAGATCATCGTGCCCATGTCTAGAGCGGCGTTGGGCGTTATCGCCATTCAGGCGTTCCAGTGGAACTGGAACAACTTTCTTGGGCCGCTCATCTATCTGAACGAACCGCCCAAGTTCACCATCGCTATCGGCCTGCGGCTGTTCCAGACGCAACAGGCGCAGAACATGCCCGAGACGATGGCTATGTCTGTGGTGGCCATGTTGCCCCCGCTGCTCATGTTCTTCTTTGCGCAGCGCTACTTTATCCAGGGTATCGTGATCAGCGGCGTCAAGGGCTGATCATTCGGCCCGTCTGGGGGCATGGCCTTAGCCATGCCCCTTTTTTGTTGTCGCGCTTGGCGGCTGGTATTCAGCTAGCGGCTGGTATTCAGCTAGCGGCTGGTACTCGGCTTGTGGGTTGACAGCGGCGCTGTGTTCGGGTTAGCATAACGGCAGTAGTGCCATGGTGGCTCAGTCGTTCAGGGCGTTGAAGAGCCTCTGGGGCGCTGCTGAAGGAGGTTTGCCGAGGAGATGGTCCCATACGATCAACCCTAGTTCGAACCGAGAGGTAAAGCACCATGGAGACCAACGGTCTTTCGAGACGCAACTTCCTCATCGCAAGCGCCGCCACCGGCCTCGCCGCTGCCCTGGCAGCGTGCGCACCCAAGGCCACCCCCGCGCCAGCCGCCGAGGCACCCGCCGAAAAGCCTGCGGAGCAGCCAACGGCCAAACCCGCCGAGCAACCTGCTGCTCCCACAGCCACGCCGCTGCCGGCCGTCAAAGAGGCTTATACGGTGCGCTTTATGTGCCGCGCTGGTGCCAAGTATTTGCCGGGCTATGAGAAGATCATCGCTGAGGACTTTATCCCCAACAACCCGGGCATCAAGGTTCAGATCGAGCCGGCGCCCGATGGCTGGGTCGAGAAACTGCTGGCGCAGATGATCGCCGGCACCGCTGTAGACCTGTTCCAGGCATGGGGCAATATCTTCTTCAACTGGGTCGAGCGCGACCTGCTGCTGGACTGCCAGCCGTATGTCGAGGCGACCATGACCGACGCCGAGATCGCCGACTATAACGACTTTCAGTGGGAAGGTCTGATGATGCGCGGCC
>JAAYDS010000183.1 GCA_012729155.1 Chloroflexota bacterium
ATGGGGCGGCGCATCGGCTACATCCCGGCAGCGGCGCGCCTGGGCGATCCTCAGCGCGAGCTGCCATTGCTGATCTTGCTGGCTGAGAGCAAGTTGGGCCTGCCAGCCATCGCTGATCTGGTGAACGACAAGCTCCGCGAGCGTGGCCGCGCCATCGTGGTGGTGAGTGAGGGCCTCGAACTGGGCGATCTGGGGGAGATCAAGGACTCTTTTGGGCACACGGTCTTTTCGGCCTCACAGACCACGGCGGCACAGATCGTAGTCAACTATCTGAACAGCGTGGGCCTGCGCACTACTGGCGCTGCACGGTTCGACATCTCTGGCACGCTCCAGCGCCACAGCATTGCCTATGCCTCGACCGTCGATCTGGCAGAGGCCTATGCCGTTGGGCAGAAAGCGGCGCTTCTGGCTGCTGAAGGTGCATCTGGCTACATGGCGACGATCTTGCGGCAGCCTGGCCCCATCTACCACGCACGCTACGATAAAGCGCCGCTCGAGTTGGTGGCCAACTCGGAGCGCCAGTTCCCTGAGCAGTGGATCAGCAAAGACCGCGCCGATGTCACCGACGAGTTTGTGGCCTATGCGCGGCCGCTCATTGGCGAGGACTGGCCCAGCGTGCCGCTGGTCAACGGTTTGCAGCGGTTCGCGAGGCTAGAGCCGATCTTTGCAGACAAGCTCCTGCCGGCCTATACACCCCAGGCCTATAGGTAGGCCTGGAGCTCCAGACGCCGTTGACACTGCTGTGCCGGCGGCGTCTTTTGTTGCCGAGCGTTTGCAGCGCGCTCATGTCCGCGGCTACATTACCGCTAATGAGGCCTAAGGAGATGACCATGAGCGATATCCGCGCCTACGTGATGCAGCACGAGCTGTTTAACCACCATGATCACCAGCAGGGCTATACCGAGATCGAGCAGGGCCGCGATGGCTATGACTTTACCAGCCTGTTCGGCTATGCTGATGCAGATCTGGCCTGTGCCGCGGGGACTGACGTCGACGTCAAGGCCATCAGCCGCCAAGAACTGGCGACGCTGTGGCAGGCCATCCGTCTGACTGGCTACGGCAGGGCCGTCGACCTGGGGAGCCGCGCGCTGTTCGGCATACCCTTTGCGCCCGACCGCTGGGACGAGATCACCGCTGCTCTACAGGCGCGGCTGGCAGGCAAGAGCAGTGCCGAGATCTATGCCGATATGCTCGCCGCGGCGCAGATCAAGTGGACGATCAATGACTGCTACTGGCTGCCGCTTGAGAGTTGGTCCGCCGCAATGCCGAGCTTTCCGTCCAGCTATAGGGCAACATGGCGCATGGATGAGCTTTTCTCAGCAGTCGATATGACGCCCTTCAAGGCCCTGGCTCGCGCCACAGGCCGCAACGTCTACTCTGTATCGGGCGCAGTGCAGGCGCTCAACGAGGCCATCGGCCTGATGCAGGCAACGGGCAGGCTGGCTGCCATCAAAATCGGCATGGCCTACCAGCGCGACCTGACCATCACCGATCCCACGCTGCATGAGGCTGAGCTGGCCTTCAATGGGCTCCGTAATCCGGTTGTGGGGGGCACCAGCCTGCAACAGCGCAGTGGAGCAGTCGACGCCCGCACAGCGCGACCGCTGGGCGACTATTTGCTGCAGCGCCTGTTCGAGCGAGCATCTGACGACAACATCCCTGTGCAAATCCATACAGGCTACCTGGCGGGCAGCTGGGGGGCTCTAGAGGCCACCCGTGCCATGCGCCTGCTGCCTGTGCTCGACAAGTACCGCAGCGTACGCTTTGATCTGTTCCATGCGTCGTGGCCGTGGTGCGCTGAACTGGGCGCCATCGCCAAAGAGTTTCCCAACGTCTGGCCCGATCTCTGTTGGATGTGGGCTATGAACCCTGGCGAAGCCGAGCGCGCGCTCGATGGCTGGCTGGACGCTATGCCCTTTACCAAGATCTTTGGCTTTGGCTCAGATACGGGGCTACCCTGGTGCGTGGTGGGCTATGCATTGCAGGCCAAGATCGGCATTGCCAACGTGCTCGAGCGCCGTGTGCGTGGGGGCCTGTACAGCGAGGCCGATGCGCGCGAGGTGGCCGATCATCTGCTGCTCCTCAATGGACAGATCTTCTTTGGGCTCGGGGACTAGCGCTACATACTGAGGACCTGAGCGACCAGCAGCGCGCCCAACAGCAGGAACAGGACGGCCATGATGCCCTTGGCCAGGGCGGCATGCTTGGTGAACCAGTCCTGAAAGCGGACTGCACTGGTGCCGTACGCGGTGAGCAGTAGCACAGCAATGAGCGGCACGATGAACATCAGATTATAGAGCACCAGGTAGAGTACCGCCCGGCCGCGCATCTCAGGGATGCCAACCATGAACGAGATGGTGGGTAGATACACCTGGCCGGTGCATGCCAGCTCCATCAGTGAAACGATCAGGCCAGACACAAACGCCGCGCCGACATAGGCACCACTGGCGGCGCGAATACGCCCCTTGATGCGCTCGCGCATGCGGTCGGGCAGGTTCAGCTTCATATCGTGCAGGCGACCGCGCCGCGCCTGCACCAGATCATGCAGGCTGATGACCGCAAGCGCCAGGCAGGCCGCCGCCATCAGGGTATAGAGTGCCTGCCCCAGCCAGCGAATGGAACTCATCAATGAGAGCAGGCTCATGGCGCCCAGGCCGACCATGAGGTAGGTTATGAACACGCCCAGCGCAAAGGCCAGCCCCACAATGATCAGGTCGCGGCGAGGCCGCCGACTGATGGCCAGGTAGGATGCGAAAAAGATGATGGTGGCAAAGGCGCAGGGGTTGATGCCGTCGATCAAACCGGCTAACACCACGGCCAAAGGCCCCATCCGCTGAAAACGATCGATGATGCTCTGGCGGCCCGACGCCGCGTCGAGTCCTTCCCAGGGTGGGGGGGCACCGGCCTCAGCATACTGCGACAGGGCATCTCGCACGTTCGTGCTGTTGATTTCATCGCCAACCAGAGCCGTGCTGCCCACATAGAACGATGGCGCGATCAGTCTGCGCTCAGCAGAAAGGCCCAAAGAGCGGCCCATGGCTTCGACCAAATCGGCATCAGTCACGTGATCAAAGGTGCGCACCTGCAGCCCGCCGAACTCTTGCCGCATCACGTCGAGGATGATGGCGGCGCGGGCGCAATCCTCGCAACCGCTGCGGGTGATGTAGGCCACGTGCAGTTGGGCGGCGGCCGACGTGGCGCCCGATGGGTTGGCGGCCGTGGCCAACGGTACCATGCCGCCGGCCGTTGGACGCTCTGTTGCCACCGCTACAGAGATAGCGGCACGTAAGGGCTCCTCTAGGCCAAAGACGTCCTCATCTGAGTAGAGCTGCTCCCCCAGCTGGATGATGGGCAGGTATTCGACGGTCACGCCTGCGCGCTGCTCGGCTGCCTCCAGTTCAGCCAACCCATCAGCCGTCGTCACATCGACGGTGCGCACTGCGAGATCATGGACAAACTCTTGCTGCAGGCGCGGCACTACCTCGGCCTCAAAGGCTGCACAGTGGCTGCAGGCCGGTGAGAAGAAGATGACCATCTCTACGGGGCCAGCGGCGTTCGCTATGACGGCTGGCATCAGCAAGAGGGCAAGGGCAATGAGGGCCAGCGTGACGAGTTTTGGGCGCATTTCCATCCCACGAGTTGTCGGCTATCGAGTGAAGAGTATAGCCAGCTGCAAAGACTTGCGCAACCAAAAAGGCACAGCCCCGACTATGGTCGGGACTGTGCCCAGGCAGTTACGAGAGCGAGACTACTCGACGGCGCCGAGATCGACAGAGCGGAACGACTTGGGCGCACTCACGTAGCCAGACGAGCTGGCCTTGCCAGACGAGCCGAACAAACGAATCTTGTGGCGAACAACCTCGGTGACCATATCACGCGAGACGGTCAGCGTTTTGCGCGGATCGATATTGTTGGGCATATCCTCGATGGCTTTTTTCATGCCAGCGATGAACGCCTGGTTGAGCATTGTGGCCACGTTGATCTTGGTGATGCCATACTGGATGGCCTCGAGTTCACTCTCTTCCTTGACGCCAGATGAGCCGTGCAACACAAAGGGAACGTCAGTCACAGCGCGCAGCTTTTTGAGATGCTCGATATCGAGCTCAGTCTCTTGCTTCTCGCCGGCATGGATTGAGCCGATGGCCACGGCCAGCGTATCGACGCCGGTGCGCTCGACAAAGTCCACGACCTGGTCGGGCTGCGTCATGGCTGCGCGCACCTGCTCCTCAGATACTTGCCCCGTCAGCACCGAGCCCAGCTCAGCCTCGACCGGAATGCTGACGATATGGGCGATCTGGCAGACACGCGCTGTGGTACGCACGTTCTGCTCGTAGGGGTCAGCATGGCCATCATACATCAACGAGGTGAACCCTGCGCGCAGGCAGCGCACGTTCTGGTCAAAGTCGGTGCCATGATCTAGATGGAGCACCACGGGGACGTCGGCCATCTCGGCTGCTGTGCGTACCATGGCCGCAGCGAACTCGAGCCCGGCATAGCGAATGGCGCCCTGGCTCACTTGCAGAATTACAGGGGCCCGTTCCTGCACGGCGGCTTCGACGATGGCCTGGACCTGCTCCATGTTGTTGGCGTTGAACGCGCCCACAGCATAGTGCCCTTCAAGGGCAGCGATGAGCATTTCTTTGCTGGTGACGAGGGGCATCTGAGGATCTCCTTTCAAGTTGACCTGACAGCACGGGGCTCCGCGCCTTGGCCTGTTCGCACAAAAAGACAAGGCCATGATGACCGGTCAGTGCCGGCTCGGCCTTACTCCTTTGCTCAGAGGCGGCTCCAGCGTTTGGCAGGAGCGACGTTGGCAGTTACTATAGTGCCGAAGGTGGGATTCGAACCCACAAGGATCAACATCCAATGGTTTTTGAGACCACCGCGTATACCGTTCCGCCACTTCGGCAGGTACGCGGCTAGTATAGGCGAGTCACATGCCAGCGTCAAGTGACGCAGCGGGCATAACGCTCGCAAAGCCCTCTCACAGCAAGGCACAAGCATCCAGAGCATGGACGAAGCAGCGGTTATCACCTCAGCACAACAGGGCGACGTCGACGCCTATAACCAACTGGTGATCGCCTACCAGCAGTTGGCGTATAACGTCGCCTACCGAGTGCTGGGCGATGAAGAGCGCGCCATGGATGCCACGCAAGACGCCTTTTTGCGGGGCTACCGGGCTATCGATAGCTTTAATGGCGGCTCGTTCAAGGCATGGATCCTGCGTATTACAACCAACGCCTGCTACGATATGCTCCGCGCTGCCAAGCGGCGGCGCACGACCTCGATTGATGACCTGATCGCCGACGACGAGCACTCGGGCATGCTAGAAGACGATCAAGAGACACCCGAGGAGTATGTGCAGCGCCTCGATCTCAGTGAGGTTATCCAGAGAGCCCTCGCCTCGCTGCCTGACGATCAACGTACGGTGGTCATCCTGAGCGATATCCAGGGGCTCAACTATGCCGAGATCGCTGAGGCGACTCTCGTATCTCTGGGAACGGTCAAGTCACGTCTCAGCCGTGCGCGTGCCAAGATGCGTGAGTTCCTGTCTGCGCACAGGGAACTGCTGCCCGACGGCGCGCGTCTATACAGTGAATCGATCGAAAGCTGAAGGATACTGATGGGGGACCGGTGTTGAGGATGTCCTGGTTTGGACGAGAGCATGACGTAAGCAGCGAGGACCTCTCCGCATACCTCGACGGAGAGCTCGAGCCGCGTCGTGTCGCGCCTCTGGAGCGGCATCTGCAGAGCTGCCTGGACTGTCGCCGCGAGCTAGCGACGCTTCGTGAGACGAAAAGGCTGTTGCAGGGCCTGCCGCAGCGCGCGGTACCCCGCAGTTTTGTGATACCCGCATCGGCAGTTGTCCAGCGCAGGCAGAACCGTCTGTGGGACACCGGTTTTGTGGTATTCCGTGGCGCCACGCTGGCGCTCAGCCTGGCACTGGTGCTGACGCTATCAGGAAACGCGCTACTGTCCTCAGGCCGGCTCGGCCTGTTCGGCTCCAAATCGGCCGTGTCAGATGCGGCTACAGTGCAGCCCGATCCACTTGGGGTTACGCAGGATCGTTTTGCTGGTGCGGCGGCGGCCGCTGAGGAGCCTCCCAGGACGGTCGCGGCGCAGCAAGCTCAAGCAGCGCCTCGCGCTATGGCGGCGGAGCAGGCGCCAGCAGCAGCGGCATCTGATCAAGTCCCCGAGGACGAAGGTGCCGACGCCCTCACAAGCCAGCCAGCTCGCAAAGTCAGCCCTGCTGATCAGCAGGGGCCGCTGACGGCCCTTGTGACTGAGCCGCGGCCCGATGCGCAGCCTGCCGCAGAGCCTGCTGGCGATGGCATGGGCGCCGGCGTTGGGGGTGCTGGTAATACGGCTGCGCTCGGGGCCATGGCCCTGGCGGCAGCACCCGAGGGTGAAGGCACGTTGGCTCCTGGAGCCGAAGTGATGACGGCCGCACTCGCGCCCGAGATGGGAGCTGGCGAGCAGGCTGAGCCGCTCGCGGCAGAGAGTACTGGTGATGTGTCGCTGCCAGAGGCGCTCAACCTCGAAGAGCTGCCAACGCGCGTACCCACCAGCACGGCAGAGGTGCAGCGCCCGGCTGTGGTGGCACCAACGCTTACGCCGCAATTGTCCGAGGCGCCCAAGCCGCCCACGGCTCAAGCAGCAGCGGCTGTGATCGAGCCGAAGGAGCCTGTCGAGCCCGCTGCAGAGATTGCCGATCGCGAGCTCATTGAGACCGACGGTGGCGGCCAGATCGGTGAGGCTGAACCAGACGCCGTTGCGGCGACGATCTCGACAGATGCGCTGGCAGACCGCATGGCCATGTGGCGCAGACATTTGGGGGTGACGGCCAGCCTGGTGGCCGGCGTGCTGTTGATGTCTGCCGCCGGTTTGCTTTGGACGGCCCATATGCGGCGTCGCTAGCCCATTTGCCAGACATACGCTCTGCTCTATAATGGCGGGCAATGTACTGCCCGATGTCGGGACAACAGCAAGGCCGCACACCTGGCGTGAAACGAACCGTTGATCTGAGGCTCCCCGCGCCCATAGTATAGAGGGCCCGTTGGAGCCTCATGTCATCTGCCACAGGAGGTGCGTAGCCATGGCTCGCCCACAAGCCGCCCCATACCGAGAAGACGCCATCACCATGCCCGTATCCGATCCTTTGTATGAGGTGCGCGCCGCTGATCCCGAGCTGGGCGCTATCATCGATCGTGACATGGTCCGTCAGCGCAACACCCTTGTCATGATTGCGTCAGAGAACTATGTGAGCCCCGCAGTCATGCAGGCGATGGGCTCGGCCCTCACCAACAAATACGCCGAGGGCACGCCGGGGCATCGCTGGTACAACGGCTGCCGCATCGTCGACGAGGTTGAGCAACTGGCGATCGACCGTGCCAAGGCGCTCTTTGGGGCCGACCACGCCAACGTGCAGCCGCATGCTGGGTCGCAGGCCAATGCGGCTGCCTATATGGCCTTGCTCGAACTGGGAGATCTGGTTCTGGCGATGGACCTCAACCACGGCGGGCACCTGACGCACGGTTCTGCGCTGAGTTTTTCGGGCCAGAACTACCGCTTCAGGCACTATGGCGTGGCCCCTGGCAGTTGCGCTATTGACTATGACACGCTTGAGCAACAGGCGCGGTCGTTGAGGCCTCGGGCCATTGTGGCGGGCGCCAGCGCCTACCCTCGCCTGATCGATTTCGAGCGGCTTCGTGCCATCTGCGATGAGACCGGCGCCTTTCTCATCGTCGATATGGCGCATATCGCGGGCCTGGTCGCTGGGGGGGCACATCCCAGCCCCGTTCCCTATGCCGATATCGTTACCAGCACGACCCACAAGACATTGCGTGGCCCTCGCGGTGGTCTGATTCTGTGCAAACGCGAGCATGCCAAGAAGGTTGATCGCGCCGTGTTCCCTGGCGTGCAAGGGGGGCCGCTGCTGCATACTATCGGCGCCAAAGCCGTCTGCTTTGCCGAGGCGGCACAACCGGCGTTCCGCGCCTACTCGCAGCAGATCGTTGCGAACGCCCGGACGTTGGCCGACGAACTCTTGCGCCAAGGCCTTACACTCGTATCTGGCGGCACCGACAACCATCTACTGCTGGTCGATCTATCGGCAGAGGGGCTCAATGGGCGTCAGGTCGCTGATCGCCTCGAAGAGGCTGGCATCTGCTGCAATAAGAACGTCATCCCCTTTGATAGCAGTCCGCCGGCCACGCCTTCAGGTATCCGCCTGGGCACCCCGGCGATTACCACGCGTGGCTTGGGCGAGGCCGAGATGCGACACGTTGGACAGATGATCGCGGATGTCATTCATCACATTGGCGATGATGACACAGTGATGCAGGTGCGACGGGAAACGCTGGCGCTCTGCGAGGCCTTCCCGCTGGCGTTCTAGGTCAGTGGTTCTCGCCAAGGACGCGGCTCAGCAAGGCAGGCCGGTCAGTGATGATTCCGTCAACGCCGAGCGCCACAAGATTGCGCATCTCTGCTTCGTCGTTCACCGTCCACACGTTGACGCGGTACCCGCGACGTTTGGCCCACTGCACATAGCGCTCGTTGACAAGCGATCGCTCGGGGTGCAGGGCCTGAGGTCTGATCCAGAAATGTGCCTGGCCGCGGCGTAGCCATAACGGCGAATGTAGCGAGTAGAGCAGTGCCAACGGGAGCTCAGGGGCAATCGCCTTCATACGGCCCAATGCCCAGGGGTTGAACGAGGAGATGATCACGCTGTTGGACAGGCTGCGGGTGCGCACCATCTCGGCAATCTCACGCTCGATGCCGTTGCTGCGACGAGAACGCCCCTTGATCTCGATGTTGATGCGCAGCTTGCCGCCGATGGTGTCTAGCACGTCGGCAAGGCGGGGAATGCGCTCTCCCTCGTACTGCGACGCGAACCAACCGCCTGCGTCGAGTCGCAGCAGTGTGTCATAGTCGAGATCCTCAATGCGCCCAGATCCGTTGGTGGTGCGGTCAATGGTGTCGTCATGGAGGACCACTATCTCGCCCGAGCAGCAACGGGTGACATCGAGCTCGATGCCATCGGCGCCATGGGCCAAAGCCAGTTCAAAGGCCGCGAGCGTGTTCTCAGGAGCGCTATCGCGCGCGCCGCGATGGGCGATGTTCAGTGGGCGATCAAGGTAGAAGGGTGCAACGCTCATGGCTCAATCTCCTTCATGGGCCCCATGGGTTGGTCGGCCCACTGTCGTGGGTTGGCGGCCACCCCGCCGACACGTACTTCCCAGTGCAGGTGCGAGCCCGTCGAGAGCCCGGTGCTGCCCATCAGGCCGATCTGTTCGCCAGCCTGGACGATCTGTCCCGCGCTGACCTCGATCTCATCGAGATGATAGTATCCCGACAGAATTCCTGCGCCATGATTGATCACCACGGCATTGCCGCGCACCTGCAGCGGCTCGGCCAGAACCACCACACCGCGCGCGCAGGCCAGAATCGCGTCGCCAGTCTCACCATCGATGTCGATACCGGTGTGGAACGACTGCACGACATCCTGATACACCCGCCGCGTGCCGAACTCGGAGGTGATATAGCCTTCCCATGGCCAGACAAGAGGGCCTTCCCATAGCATCTGTGGTGAATAGACGCCAAACACCTGGTCCATCCGGATGTTCTCGGCATCTGAGATGGCTGGATCGAGCAGTAGGGCGGTGTTGGCATCAAAGGTGAGCAACTCGGACGTAAAGCTCCCCTCTTGCACAGAGACAGGGGCGACAAGCGCTGCTCGCTGGCCAGAGACTGTTGCTGCTTCGATACGCAGGGTGCGTTGCCCGGGCTCGGCCAACGCGTGGGCGGCGAGGGCGGCCCACGCCCGATCCTCGGCTGGCGAGAACATGCGTATCGTCTGATCGGCCAACTGCGCCGAGGCTTGGCAGGGTTGATTGCAGGCAACGTCAATCTCGATCGTCTCGCCCTGCGTGATGGAACTGCTTGACAACCGCACCTCGATGGTCAGTGGAAGCAGAGTCGGCGCCGGCGTCATCGTGGGGGAGGGCGTTGGCATGGCCGTGCGTGTAGCCGTGGGCGTAGCAGGGCGGGGTGTCGCGCTCGGCGTCTCTGTGAGTGTCTGCGCTGCCGCCACCTCTGGGCTGATGGGCCGGCCTGCGCAGGCACCGAGCACAACCACGAGCGCAAGCGTGCTGCCTGCTATTAGCGCGCGCATCCACAGACGGGCTCTGCCCAGGGGCCTGTAGGCTGGTGCTTGACTATTCATGGGCCTGGACTGACGTTGTGCTGGCCAGCTCGACGGTGTTCGCGGCGATAGCCGGCTCATCGGGCCAGGCGTTGCCACGCTCCTGGGCACGTTGGGCGCCTGCAACCATCGGCTCATAGACGCCCTCCAGTCCGAGGGCCTGCAATCGTTCGGGGGTCGGCCAACCGGTGATCTCGTCCCAGCCCAGCTTGCGATAGTACGCATCGAGAACTGGCTTGAACTGCACTCGATCGAGCGCATAACGGCGATTGAGCACCGGGTTGACCCAGTTCTCTGGGTAAGCAAAGGCGTCGATGGCGTGTTCGTCCATGGCGCGGTCGCGCCCAAAGTGCCGCACGCAAATGGCCCGCTCAAGGGTATAGACGCGCTCTGCAGCGCGATCAAAGTCCTTCTCTTCCCAGTCGCAACCTGTGCCCAGGCGGAAGAGGTGATAGTCCACTGAAGGTCCCTCGATCTCGCCAATGCGGCAATAGTGATCGGGTGTGTTGGTGGTATAGATCAGGGGAAAGACCTGGTCGTCAGTGGGAAGAGAGTCCTTCATCACTGAGCGCAGATCATGATACCAGGCGGCGATGGCCTTGCCGCGATAACCGCTCTCGGGATCGAGCGCGTCGGGCGTGCCATATACGCGGGAACTGATCGCCTTCATATCTTCCCAGTCGGGGCCACTGATGGGCCGGTTGGCCAGCATATCGGGGATTGGCCCCCAGCGCATGACGTTCTGCACATAGCCGTGGCTGCTGCTGTACGGATCTCGCGTGTCCGTCGCCCATTGCAGCGCCGAGACGATCCAGAAGGGGTAGACGATATGGTTCTGGGTGCCGGCATGGCCATCCCAGTGGCCGCCAAAGCCCCACGCCGTGTAGAAGCGACGCGCGATATCGGTGCCTAGATTGAGCGTATAGGCGGCTCGCAGCCCGCCCTCGGCCAGGGCATCGCCAATCCCGCGTCGGTAAGCGATGTTCTCGATGAACGACACCCAGAACTCGGCAGAGCGCCAGTCGATCTCGCGGCCATCCATCTGCGTGAGCAGGCCCGCGCGCTGGCAGCACTCGAGCCAGGGCACCATACTCATGATGATATCCCACTGGTTGAGGCCGAGTCGGTTTGAGAGCACATTCAACTCAAAGCCGCCATAGATGCCCAGCTGCCAATCGAACAGGCCCCCGTGCCCCACTGGGCCGCCCTCCGCGATACCGCGGAAGGATGAGCCCACACAGGCCCAGTGCCCCTCATATTGACGA
>JAAYDS010000184.1 GCA_012729155.1 Chloroflexota bacterium
GCAACTCATGACCTATCACCCCTATGGTCGGCACTCGTCTTCGTGCTGGCTGCATAACGAGCCCTGGCTGGATATGAACACACTGCAGTCGGGTCATGATCGGCGCGCCAATGAGAACTATGCCATGGTCTCGCATGACTATGCACTCAGCCCCATCAAACCCTGCCTCGATTCAGAGCCGCGCTATGAGGATCACCCCATCAACTGGCTACCGGGCAATGGCTGGTTCGACGATCTCGAGGTGCGCCAGGCGGCCTACTGGGCGCTCTTTGCTGGTGCGTGTGGCCATACCTATGGCTGCCATGATATCTGGCAGTTCTGGACGCCACAGCGGCAGGCCATCAGCGCCGCGCGAACCGATTGGAGAACTGCGCTCGACCTGCCTGGCGCCTTTGACATGCGCCATGCCAAGGCGCTGCTACTTTCGCGCCCCTATGCCGATCGCATCCCCGATCAGTCGTTCCTCATCGACCCGGGCGAGGGCACCAATCACGTGCAGGCAACACGCGATGGCACACCCGACCAGGCCGATGCCAGCTATATCATGGCCTATCTGCCGATGCTGCGCGGCATAGAGGTCGATACGCGTGTCATCGCGGCCGAACGCCTATGCGCCTGGTGGTATGACCCTCGTGAGGGTGTGGCGTTGCCGCTGGGCGAGTCCATCAACACGGGCCGTCTTGCCCTTCGCCCACCTGGCAGCGGCCCAGACTGGGTGTTGGTGGTGGACGATGTCTCACGCGGTTACCCGCCGCCCGGTTCGAGTCCATGGAAGGAATATGCGCGATGAAGCTGTGCGTTAGCGACAATAGACGTTATCTGGTGCACCAGGATGGTCGCCCCTTCTTTTACCTGGGCGACACGGCGTGGGAGCTGTTCCACCGCTGCGATCGAGAAGAGGCCGAGCGTTACCTGGCCAATCGCGCGGCCAAAGGGTTCAATGTGATCCAGGCGGTGGCGCTCGCCGAGCTGGACGGCCTGACAACCCCCAACCCCTATGGCGAGCTACCGCTGGTTGATGGCGACCCTGCGCGCCCGCGCGAGGCCTACTTTGAGCATGTTGATTATGTGGTGCGCCGCGCCAATGCGCTTGGTCTGTGGGTTGGCTTTCTGCCCACCTGGGGGCGCTGGGTCGTCAACGCCGGTTGGAGCCCGCCGCGACCCGACGAGCCCGTTTTCACCCCTGAGAACGCGCGCTGCTATGGGCGCTTTCTCGGTGAGCGCTATCGTGATGCCCAGCTCATCTGGATTCTGGGTGGAGATCGACAGGCGACAGGCGTTGAGGCTGTCTGGCGGGCCATGGCAGAGGGTCTGGCCGAGGGCGATGGCGGTACTCATCTGATGACCTATCACCCATATGGCCCCGAGGCATCTTCGACCTGGTTCCACGACGAGCCCTGGCTCGATCTGAACATGATCCAGTCGGGCCACTCGCGGCGGGCCATGCCCAACTATCGCATGATCGCCGCTGACTATGCTCGGCTGCCCACCAAACCGGTGTTCGATGGTGAGCCCTGCTATGAGGATATGGCGGTGGGCATGGCGGCGGGCAATGGCTATTTTGGCGCCCACGATGTGCGTCAGGCAGCCTACTGGGGGGTGCTTTCTGGTGGCTGTGGGCATACCTATGGCTGCAATAACATCTGGCAGATGTTCAAGCCCGGTCGCCAGCCCGTGCTGGGAGCGCGGCGCTCGTGGGTCGACAGTCTCGATCTGGAGGGCGCCTTTGACATGCGCCATGTAGCGGCGCTGGCGCTTGCTCGCCCCTACCTGACGCGCTTTCCAGCACCCGAACTGGTGCTTGCGGGGAGCAACGGCTTCACAGACCATGTCGAGGCCGCTCGTGATGGCCACCGCGACGCCAAGGATGCTGGCTACATCATGGCCTACACGCCGATGCTGAATCGTCACCTCACGCTCGACACGAGCTGCTTGCGCGGTGGTCGCCTGCGCGCCTGGTGGTACGACCCTCGCGAGGGCGTGGCGCTCGATCTGGGAGAGTCTCCCAATTCTGGCGTTTATACGCCGCCTGCTCCAGACAGTGGCCCAGATTGGGCGCTGGTGATCGATTCTGTCGATGCTGGCTATGGGCCGCCAGGGCAGGCCGGTTGCGGCTGCTAAGAGGGCGGGGGGCATGATGCCCCCCACTTTGCCGTAGGCGCGCTAATCATCCAGTCGTAACGTCGTCTGGCCGATCCCGCGCAAAACCGTCAGCGTCAATGTCGGCGCCGTCGCGCTCACCTCACGGCCTGCTGGTGAGAGACCGTCATAGTCGATCTGGCCCAGGGCGCGCTCTGAGACGATCTCGATGTTCATGTCTGCCGGCAGGAGCACTGTCGCTGTGCCCAGGCCTGTGGCCACCGCCACCGTCATATCACGACTATGAGTGCCACGCAGGTCGAGCAGAAGCTCTCCTGCGCCTACACGCGCATCTACGTTGTTCAGATCGGCATCGTGCAGGTCAAGGCTCACCTGGCCAGCATCGAGACGGATGCTGAGTGCCTGCAGGGCATGCTGCGGCAAATAGAGGTCAGCCTGATGCTCCTGGCCGCGCAGGGCTCCCCGCTTGGCGTGGGCTGAGGGAGCGATGGCAAAGTTGACCAGGGCGCCGTTGTTCTCGACGCGGCAATTCGGTCGCGCTAGAGGAGTATCGTAGGTCAATGTCGCTTGCAGTTCGTCGCTGGGCGTCGTAGTCACCCTGACCTCGCCCGCACGTAGCGCCACCGCCACGGCAAGGCGTTGATCATTCGTTAGCACCAGCGGGTCGATCGTTTTGCTGACACGTGCTCCCTGCGCATAGGCAATCGTACAACCAGACAGCAGTGCAGCAGCTAGCAGGGCGAGCAGTAGATGGTAGCGTTTCATAGTTACATCTCCTCGACATCAGTCGATCCCATCGTAGTGCGGCTGCGGGTTCTGCACATCGGGCAGCGGATGTGTTCGTCCATCGGTAGGTTGGCCAGTGCCTCCCTGGCCAACAGGCTAGGGCGTTCACCTTCACGCTAAAGGCGACTTTTTGACGTTGGAACGATGGCTCTCTATCATCAGACAATGTCAACTCATGGGAGCCTTTCGAGGCGCATCCGGCGTTGGGGCGCATTGACCTCGTTGACCCTTGCGGCGGCCATCTTGCTGAGCTGTGGCGCTGAACCTGTCGATACGCCCGCGCCCATCTCGCTGCTGGACCCGATCACCGTTACGCCCTCGGTTTGGGCAGAGGCCACCATCACGCCCGAGCGCAGACCCACGCCCACGGCCACACTGTCGGCCACACGCGTGGCCGCGGTGCTGCCCGCGGTCGCGGGAGCAGCTGGGCAGCGCAGCGCCACAACCGTGGTTTCGCCGTCGCCCATGCCCACGGCTACGGCTGTGTTGTTACCCACACCCGATGGTACGCCACGGGCGCTGCAGGTGCCCGTTCTGATGTATCACTATGTCTCTGACCCGCCAGCAGGAGCAGGCGCTGTGCGCCGTGATCTATCCGTGTCACCCGAGCGGTTTCGCGAGCATCTGAAGATGCTGCGGGCCGGGGGCTATGAGACGATCTCGCTTCACCAGTTGACGCTGGCGTTGCAGACCGGCGCTCCGCTGCCCGCCAGGCCGGTCATTCTCACCTTTGACGACGGTTACCGCGACAACTATGTGAATGCCTTTCGCATCCTCAAAGAGGAGCGTATGTCAGGCACCTTTTTCGTGGTGACGCGCATGCTCGACGAGCAACGCTCTGACTATCTCACCTGGGGCATGCTCATCGAGATGCACCTCGCCGGCATGGAGATCGGCTCGCATAGCTATGAGCATGTCAATCTCGCCGGCCAGTCCGATGCTTATCTGATCTACCAAGTGTTGGGCTCGCGCGAGGCCATTGAAGCGCGCACGGGTGAGCCGGTGCGGTTCTTTTGCTATCCAGCCGGTCACTATGATGAGCGCACCATTGAGATTCTGCAGCAAGCAAACTACTGGGGCGCGGTGACCATTGCCTATGGCGTCGAGCAACGCTCCGACGGGCTCTATGAGCTTGAGCGC